>NZ_AAWS01000014.1 GCF_000169175.1 Microscilla marina ATCC 23134 | reverse complement strand
GTCAGTCGATTCTTATGATGCAAGTCGCAAAGCTATATGGGATTTTAAACATATTGACGAGAAAGTTAGAATATCAACAAACCCTACTCATAAAAAACAGCTAGAGGATTATATATTCATAAGAAACAACAAGGTTGTGGGTAGTAATGGGCTAAAAGTGGATAAAGTTAATTATTTGTTGCCAAATAAGGCGGCAGCGGAATATAATAAAAACTTACTCAAGTTCGATGTAAACATATACTATATAACTGGGAAAAATAAAATAGTCAAGTTTCAAAACAGATAGTACCTATGAGTCAAAAATTTATATGGAAAGCCAAAACCATCAACAAACCATTAGATGATGGAGAGCTATTACAACTAATGTTGCAAAAATTGTTTGACATCAGTTTTATCAAACAAGTTGAATGGATTATAACAGATTGGAATGATAAAAAATACAAGATAAATAGTAGTGACCCTGAGCAAGTGTATCAGGAAATGATTGCCAAAATCCCTAAAAAAGATTACATATTTGGATTTGATCTTGGAGGGTCATCCCCTTATGAGTGGGAAATAGGTCTTGCTTTTGGAATGGGAGCTCGCATTTTATTTACTTTCAGCAGTGATTTAATTGAAGAAAAACCTAAGCAGGATTTACTGTTAGAACAATTTAAAACTGTTCATCAACAAGATAATACAGAATATGCTTTTATTCATCCACTAAACCACTATTATGATTTGGAGGACGACAAGTATTACAACCCTATAACAATACAAGGCATGTTCGAAGGAGTTTACTGGGCTAATTTCATAGGGCAAGGGCATATAGAGTCATTTGATTATCACAAAATAAACGCAATGAATGCCTACAAAACAGAATGGCTTGGCGACAACAAACACCTCTTTTTGCAAGCAGTAGCAGACATTCATCAAGTAACAAGTAAATCGTCTGAAAAAGAGTTGGTTCGTTTGACTAACCTATTCAATAAGGCAAAGGTGGAAGGTTCTAAATGGTATGATTAATTGGAGCAAAGAAAGTGAACAAAATTGGCACTACGGCTATATAGATGAAGACGAATAAATAGCTCATGACTGAAAATCATTTTGCCCAAAGGTTCAAAAGCTTTGGGGCTTTTTTTATTCGAATACCGCTTTGCCCAAACCATAGGCGAAGAATACGTGTTGGAGCATCCACAACTTAGCAGCCAAGAAAGTCAACTTTAGCCTATCACATACTTATCAGCTCAACGTAGCCCTCCCCTACTTTCCTTGCTCAAAAGCCGCCCTAAAGAATCCGGTCAAGTTGATAAAATTGATTGTCCATAGTTCGTGGTTTTGCTGAATGTTGGCAAAGGCTGCGTCTTTGTATTGGTTGGCTTGCTTGGGCTGCTGGGCATCAAACAGGTGTTCTCCGCTTTGCTCAAGGTGGGCAAAATGGGAGGCTTCTTTGCGGATGGGCTTTTGCCAGGTAGCCAAGGTAAATACTTCGCTGCCTAGCTCGCAATAACACCGTACAAATGCCTGGTAATCTTTTTGCCTGGGGTGGAGTATTTCGCCTACGGCATAGTTGACCATCTTTTTTTGTAAGAGCGTGTCTATATTGAGAATAAACTTCAGAACATTGTCAACAACAAAAGCTTTTTGTAACTGAGACTTTTCAAACTTGTTTTTATAAAAGTCTTGCGTATCCTGAGGTATTTCCTCTTGACCAAAAAGTATATCTTTCAAACCAACCCCTAGAGCTATAGCAATGCTCTCCAATTGCTCAACAGTCAGTTTCTTACCCCGCTTTTCCCATTTGCTATATTGAGATTTATCAATGCCTAACCTATCTGCAACTTCTAGTTGTTTAAGGTTGAGCCCTTCCCTAATACGCTTGATTCTTTCTGGTAAATCCATGCACAAAAATTCAACTTATTGCCGATTTAAACAACGAAAGGATTTATTTGTCTACAAATATATTTGCAAAAACCATTTTGTTGATTAATTTTGAAACAAAAAGACATTAAAGTCTACAAAAGGACTTAATCTAACACTTTCATTCAATGAATAATCAACTGCAAAAAACCTATTTAGGTAAAGAGCTGATTTTTACCTCCGATGGTTGGATAAATGCCACCCAAACAGCTAAAGCCTTTGACAAAGACATAAGACTTTATACTCGTTCCAAACAGTTTACTGAGTATGTAGCTGCTATGTGCGAATATTATGGTAAAGATGAAGATGACTTTATAAAAACCATGAAGGGGAACTTTACCGATATGCAAAAATTACACACCGACAATGAAAGTGATGTGCAAAAATTACACATCACTCAAGGCACCTATTTTCACCCTTTTTTGGCGGTACCTTTTGCCCGATGGATAAACCCACGTTTTGCAGTTTGGTGCGATGACGTGATGCGGCAAATACTCACCGGAGAGCTCGAACTACGCTACAAAGACCTTAGGCAAGACTATGGTAAACTGGAAGAAAAGCACGACAAGCTTTTCGAAGAACTCAGGCTTTATCAACGTCCCGAAGAACACAAAGACACGCCAAAACTCTAACCCTTTATATTGTACAACAATGACCAAAAACAACCCAAACAACCACTCAAATTGCGAGGCAAGCGCCCTACAACAACTTGCCGAAACCTTTGGCAGCTTAGACGAAATGAAAGACCTGTTCGACGGCATATTGAGCCGGATGATGTGGGCTTACCAAGGCAGTGCCCAGGCCAATTATCAGCTGGTGGGCGACTATGATTTTATCTACCAGCTAAAGCAAGCCCTTACACAAGACCTCAAAAAATTAGCCCTGAAAAATCCAGCCCCAACCTACGCTCAAACGCCTTACTACAGCAAAGTAACAAGCCCCCAATGCAATCCGCCCAAGGTGAGCAATGCCGCCCAAGCCCTGCAGATAGCTGAAGCAAAGGGCATTACCGACTTTAGGGTAACCAAACTCAACAACGAGTATGTGTTGCTCACCAATTGGACCCAAAAAGAGGTAACCGCTTACCAAAACAATACAAATCAGGCACTTTGGGGTAGTTTTTCGGACGAGGGTGTTTTTATGATTCGTTTTTTACACTTAATGACAAACACCGAAGGCTTATGAATCACAGCTTTACAGAAGTCCAACAACTGGTAACCACACGGTTTGCCAGCCTGGAGGCATTCATTCTTTATTTAGATGAGCTACTGGAGCGGCTTGCCTGGGCGTATGCCGGGCGGTATCAAAACCAAACACATAGTGTGTTTGACTATGACCTGATAAAAAGCCTAAAGCAAGCCCTGATACAAGACTTGCAGGGGGTAGAGTTGCTGTTTTGCCCGCCCCCTTTGCCCCCTCCCGAACCCAACGACTACAACATACGCCCTTCGTTTTTGCGTCCTCTGGTTACCAGTGCCACCAAAGCACACCGTATAGCCAAGGCAAGGGGCATTGACAAATACGAGGTAGGGTTTGAATACGGCAAGGCGGTATTGGTGCTCGATTGGAGCGAGCAAGACTTTGACGATTATTATAGGGCGGGTGGCAAAATTTGGGGCAACTACAACGAACACGGGCAGTTTGTAGCCCGGATGCTGCATTTAATGTAGCCTTGCCTTTTTGTGTGGGGTGCAAGAACGCTATCCTGCTTATTAGCTGGAGTTAGGCAAATCCAGTACCTCTAATGGTTATACTGTCAGATGGCTCTATATTGTTTCGCAATGCATCGCAGCGAAATATAGCCATCTGACAAGCCTTTTGAGGAAAGTGCGTAACATTCGTTTTTAGTACAATGTTGGCGGTAGGTATCCATACAACAGTTCTCACTAAGTAGCGATAAGTAATTAGCTATAAGTAAGGGTAAGTCGCTCATAATATGGCTTTTATGCCTACTCATTAGATATATTTCATTCTGCCTCGGTACTTCACTGAAAATAAGTTATACTATGAGTTGTTACCTATGAACCAAATCTACAGCAGTTTATTGCAATAAACCCAACACAGTAAAACAGGGCACGACTTGCGACTTGTTGCTTACAGCTTTATCTTACTTTCAAAATCTTAAACTCAATTCTGCGGTTTTTTCGGCGATTGACCGGGTTGTTATTCGGAAACTTTGGGCGAGTAGCCCCATAGCCTCTATAGATCAGTTGGGCAGGTTTCACCCCGTTTTTTGTCAGGTATTTGTATACCGAATAAGCCCGTTGGGTAGAAATTTGTAAGTTGGCAGCCGCCCGCCCGGTATTGTCGGTATGTCCGGCTATTTCACCCTTTAGTTTAGGATGCTTCTTTAAAAAACTGACCAATCGCATCAATTCTTCCTCCGACCTGGCATCGTGTAGTTCGGTGCTACCCGACTCGAAATACACCTCATGCAACACAAACTGTGCTCCTTTGCGTGCTTGAAAGGCTTCTTTGATGTGGTCTATTTCGGTTTTAATCTTCCCTTGATATTTGTACACCACCCCTGCCAACACAGCCAACACCAACAATAAAAATACTGGTTTGCGCACCTTGTGCCAGGTCGTAATCGGCTTTTGGTCTTTGAGGTAGCTAATCAACCGCGCTGCTTCGGTATGTGCCGGGTCGGTTTGCAAAGCTGCATGGGCATACTTCAGGGCGGTTTCTTTGTCGGCAGCCTTGCCCTTTGCCATAAACCGCCGTTCGTGGATGTGTGCCACGCCATACAACGCAGGGGCATCGTCGGGAAACACCAGCAACGCTTGCTCAAACTCTTTTTGTGCATCGTCTTCGTTTTGGTGTTCCAAAAAATTATACCCTCGCTCTATGTGCCCTCGTGCCACATTTTGCACTTCGCGCCACTCCGCTTCCGACATTCCCAAATCCAGGGCTATTTCTTTCAGCTCTGACTGACTCAAACCTTTACGCTGGTTTTTTATCTGAAGTATTTTTTCAAAATAAGCTTCTATACTTTGGCTATCCATACAATCAATGTTTTAGTTTTTTTAAGTGGGATTCTTTCAAAAGCATAAAATACTTTGAAGCCTGCTCTGATCAATACCAACTTGTTTTTTTGGTTGATAGTTGCATTTACTTTTTCGTCTTAGTCTCTGGTACTCTTTGCAGGCGATAAGTTACTTTAAAATGTTGATAAGCTATTGCTAAAACTGGATGTTTGGGGTATTTTTTCACGAGCTTGCGCCAAAGCTCATTCACTTCTAAATAAAAGTGTTTTTTGTTCCAGAAAAACATTTCGTTGAACACGGCAATAAGCGGAGACTTGGTTAACTGGTTTTTTAGTTTAAACTGTCGATAGGCAATGCTCATACTTTCATTATTTACATACTCTGCCATCACTGCATCCCCATCGCAGCCTCCCTCCCCATCGCTCCCTAATAACTTCAACTTTATAATATGATATTTATAAATGCTCTTTGCCTGGCTTAAACTCAAAGTAATATGCCTTTTAGATGATTTCACCTTTAACAATTCCTCCCCCATCATATCGGTGATGACCACCTCATACCTTGCTTTGGAGCTGTCTTTGGTGTGTTCATCGTACCAGGCAAAACTCAGTTCACGAGACAAAACCTTCAGTTTTGATGGCAGTAAGATGCCTACGGGCGGCTCAGGACAACGTTTGCCCCAATGATAGTAATAGTGATGCTTATAAGAGCTTTTTTGAGGGTTCTCAACTTTGAGATTAATTGGGTACTGGGGATGAGCTTTGGCGTAAGCAAGTAATTGTGCCTTTAGCAACTTTATAGCATAAGTACCTGCTTTATTAATTTCGACAGTAGCTCCGCTTTTGTGTAATAACACCACATAGCTTTTAGGAATCACATTTATTTGATCAAACAAAGTAAACCGTTGAAAAAAAAATACCCCCCTCCTTTTGTTATTGGTAGCTATCACCCTAAACTCTCCAAAATCGTTATCGATTGATTCTAAAGCAAAGTCGTTTTTACTATTGTCGTTTTTCTGAGCCAATGCAGACAAGCCAGTCATATATAAGCCCACTAGCAGTAATAAAAAGTATAGTTTTGTAGTCATTTTGTACACCCCAAATTTGTTTTTAACCTGTACCTATTACTTTTGTAATATACTCTATATACGACCATTATAGGATAACAAGTACTCATTAAAGCTTATAAATACAGGATGAGGAATAAGTTTAAACACAATGCTGATGCTATAAAACGAAACCAGGTAAGGTAACTGCTTTGCCCACTTCAAAATACAACATAGTATTTCGTACAAATCAGCATAACAACTTCTATTGATATGAGCAATAAATTAAATCTTCCCCCTAAAACTGTTTTGGTTTGCACAGGAAGCAAATGTGGCAGCAAGGGTGGCAATAATCATTATAAAAGCCTGCGGGCAATGACCCGAAGCGCAGGCAAAAAAGATGAGGTACAAATCATAAGAACTGCTTGTTCGGGCAATTGTAAAATGGCACCATTGGTAGGCATTATGCCCAAAAACAAATGGTATGGGCAAGTAAACAACGACAAGGTAGTCAAGTTGTTTGGCAAACTAATAAAGCCTAAAAGTAAAGGAAAGAAGAAACCCTTTAAAATACCTAGTACAATGGAAAAAATAAAGTAATCCAAAAGAAGGCAGTATCTGTTTGTTCCGCCTTGCGGAATCTCTGATTGGACGATGAAAAAAATCTTTGCGTAGCATTAGCTACGGAACTATTTTTTGAAGAAGTACAACGGTCAGAGACGAAATTCAGTGGATTAGGTTATTTTTGTAGTTTTACCTAAAGCATAACCTCACAAAAAAAGCCCCTGAGTTGTCAGGGGCTTCTTCATTTATCTTTTTAATTGGTCTTATTAGTTACCGTGCTGTTCGCGTACCTGACCAATTTGTTTGTCGATGGTAAACAAACCAACGCCGTCTTCACCAATAATTTCAAACAACTCTACAATACGACGAGCAATGGCTTCTTCCTCTATCTGCTCATTTACAAACCACTGCATAAAATTATCTGTAGCATAATCGTTGGTCTTGCGAGCCGCTTCTACCACTCGGTTGATCGCGTTGCTTACGCTGATTTCTTGCTCTAGGGCAGTTTCGCAAAGCTCACGCAATGAATCATACTCGTGACGCACATTACTTATTTCTGGTGATACTGCTTTGCCTCCGCGCTCAATGATATAGTTAAAAATTCTTAACATATGCGAACGCTCTTCGTCGGCTTGAGTCATAAAAAAAGTAGTGGCTTTTTCGAAGCCTTTCTCGGCACACCAAGAGGCCATAGCTAAATACTTAGCTGATGAATTACTTTCTATTTTTATTTGGTCGTTTAGAATCGATTCCATGTCCTCTGCTAAAGAGGTTTTTAGTCTTACTAAATCTTTCATATCGGTATAAGGTTTAGTGTCAAAAAAATAATACAATTGTTTAAGGGAGTGTGTAAATACCCTTATTGCATGCAGGATTATATGTCCCTTGCTTATGTTTGGCTAATTGCCTTAGCTTTACATGATATTATAACTCAAATTTAGGCAATAGGTTTGAAACAAACCACAGACAATGCCTATATATAATCAGTCTAAGTACAGGTAAAAATGAAATAGAAATAGCGAATGCCTTCCTTTAGCCTGTATTTGACACACAATTGAGTATGGTAAATTTACCTAAGAAAGTGGCCTTGAAAACAACCTTGCATAAGGGCATATGCTACAAAAACTTTTCATTGCCAACGTATGTTTTACCGCTACTTATAGCCCCTTCCTCTTAATTGAACAATTTCTCTGATTAATATCACTTTACCTAAACACCAGACATTTGCCCCTCCCACCAAAATACCAATTACAAAAGTTTGTATATGGTCTTTTTTATAATCTATTTTGCACTGGTTCTCAAAACTTCAACGGTGGCACAAACCACAAACAGCTCTTAGAGCTTGTAGTAAACCAACACTTTAGTCAACAAAGCTTCTTCAGCACCTTTATTTAAATGTAATAGAGGTAGCACCAGAAGGTCTATCAAAACTTTTGAAAATTTATCAGCAAATGAAATTTGACCGAAAGAAATACAAAGACGACTTACTTTTAGATTTTTATAAATACATTTTAAAACCTCGAATGATCGAGGAGAAAATGCTGATTTTACTGCGCCAGGGCAAAATCAGTAAATGGTTTTCAGGCATTGGCCAGGAAGCCATCGCTGTAGGTAGCACACTTGCGCTAGAGCCCGACGACTACATATTGCCTATGCACCGCAACTTAGGTGTGTTTACATCTCGTGGTATTCCTTTAGAGCGTTTGTTTGCCCAGTTTCAAGGCAAAGACCTAGGCTTTACCAAAGGGCGCGACCGTTCATTTCACTTTGGCAGCAACGAGCACCATATCATTGGTATGATCTCGCACTTGGGTCCACAACTATCGGTAGGAAGCGGTTTGGCGCTGGCAGATTTGCTTAACAACGACAAAAAAGTAACCATTGCCTTTAGTGGCGATGGAGGTACCAGTGAAGGTGAGTTTCATGAAGCATTGAATGTGGCGGCAGTTTGGAACCTTCCCATTATTTTTATGATAGAAAATAATGGCTATGGTTTATCAACCCCTGTAAATGAACAATACAAATGCGAATGGCTCAAAGACAAGGGCATAGGGTATGGAATGGAAGCAGTACAGGTAGATGGCAACAACTTACTGGAGGTATACAGTACAGTACGCCATTATGCCAGCGAGTTGCGCCAAGACCCTCGCCCTATTCTTATAGAAGCCCTTACTTTTAGAATGAGAGGGCACGAAGAAGCTTCGGGCACCAAGTATGTACCCAAACACCTTATGGATGCCTGGGCGAAAAAAGACCCAGTGATCAACTACGAAACCTTTTTGAAACGCCAGGGAGTACTCAACGATCACATCATCGAAGAAATCAGAGAGTACATCAAAAAAGAGATCGATGAAGGGCTTGCCACTGCTTATGCAGAACCATTGCCAGAGGCATCTGTTGCCACCGAAGAAGCCGACTTGTATGCACCTTATGAGTTTACCCCTACGCCTCCCAAAAACAAAGTAATGAACCCAAAACGCTTTGTAGATGCGGTATCTGACGGTTTGCGACAAGCTATGGAACAGTACCCCAACTCGGTCATTATGGGGCAAGACATTGCAGAGTATGGAGGAGTATTTAAAATTACCCAAGGCTTTGTCGAACAGTTTGGCAAAGGACGGGTACGTAATACGCCTTTGTGCGAGTCGGCCATTGTAGGCATTGGCTTGGGGCTTTCGGTCAAAAAATACAAAGCAATTGTAGAAATGCAGTTTGCAGATTTTGTGACTTGTGGGTTTAACCAAATCGTAAATAATCTTGCCAAGGTACATTACCGCTGGGGGCAAAACGCTGACGTAGTAGTGCGTATGCCTACTGGTGCGGGCGTAGGGGCAGGCCCGTTTCACTCTCAATCAAACGAGGCTTGGTTTTTTCACACTCCAGGGCTCAAAATTGTGTACCCATCTACCCCTTACGATGCCAAAGGCTTGCTTACCGCCTCTATTGAAGAACCTAACCCGGTGATGTATTTTGAGCACAAAGCCTTGTATCGTTCTATTACTGAAGACATTCCTGACGATTATTACACCTTGCCTATAGGCAAAGCACGGGTAGTACAAAAAGGTGAAGATGTGTCTATCATTACTTATGGTATGGGAGTACACTGGGCAAAACAAATTGCCGCTGAGTTGTTTCCTGACCACCCCGAAACAGTAGAGATTTTGGACTTGCGTACCCTGCTCCCCTGGGACAAGGAAGCAGTAGAAGCCACAGTAAAGAAAACTGGTAAAGTAATTGTCGCTCACGAGGATAACATAACAGGGGGGATTGGAGCAGAGATTGCTGCCTGGATCGCAGAGCATTGTTTTCAACACTTAGATGCTCCTGTAATGCGTGAAGGAAGCCTTGATACTCCGGTGCCCTTTGCTGCCCCTCTTGAGCAAATATACTTGCCTAAAGAGCGCATAAAAGACAAGGTGAACACCTTGTTAAATTTTTAATAATCAGTGAAAATCACTAACTTGGCGGGGATTATATACGTTCATGAGTAATGTAACGTTATTAGAACAACACATTATTTTAAAACAACACCCCGTCATGTTAGCTCAAAAACTTCTACGAACTTACTTCTTCATCATTACATTAGGTATACTTGTATCCTCTTGTTCACAAAGGTCGCAATGTCCTGCTTATGAACGTCCCGCCGGAGGAACTGTAAGAGTGTTTGAAAGCGGAGGAAAAACTCCAGCTGAGCTACGCAAACAAAGCCTTAAAATACTAGATAAGCAACAAGCCTACATACGCGTAAAAAGAGACAAAAGAACAGGCTTGGTAAAGAAAAGCAAAAGGGTAATGAGAAGAAAAGGCAAAAAGAATAAAACACGTACTCATCGTGGTTTTAAAAAAGATCCTAGGTCTAACCGTGGCTTGCGAGGTTACTAACAAAAACATACCCCACCCTTGGTGGCTTGGGGTAATCTAACCCAAATTAACGATGTCTGTCCAAGAAAAATTTTTTAAACGAAGCGTACAACTCCTGGTTACTCTCAGTCTGATGGCTGGCGGGTGGTTTTCGGGCGTAGCGCAAGAAGATAACCGTACACTTAAAAACCCAAACCGTTCTCGCTTTCGGACAAAGGTAAAAAAACAAAATGACCGAAAAACGACCAATTATACGGGTAATATCCGGGTAAGTAAAAGCCGAAGAAACAAACGTTCTCTTGCCATACACCGTCTAAAGGCCCGTGGCAAAAACAATCCTAAAAAACTTAGCCAATTTACAGGCAATTATACGTTGCGCAAGTCATCAAGAAAAAAGATGTCAGCACGCAGTAAACGCCTATCAGGAGTGATGAGTTATAGAGCTAAAAGGAGCTCTATTGCATCGCGACGTGGCAACGCAAGCTCGTTTAGAGGAAGAATGCGTTATGTCAACGTAAAGGCTCACCGGGCACGAAAAGCCCGCAAAATATCGTCTTTTATGGGTAAGACTACCCATCGCCTGCGTCGAAGAGGGCCTCATACCCCGCGTAGTTCTTCAGTAACTTCTTATCGGGCTCCTCGCTCACGTAGTTTCCGCAGAACAGCCAACTACAGCAAAAGACGACTCAAGAGAGGGTTTAGCAGACGAAATGTCAACCCACCGGCTTATAAAAGAAACCGTTCTAACAAACTACAGTACAACTCACGAGAAACCAAATGGATGATGCCCAAGCCGCGTAAAGTAGACAAAAAACGCAGCAAAGGCTCAGACGACGAATAAGGTTATACTTTGACAAGAAATTCTATTACATAAAAAAACCTGCAGGTTTGATTCAAACTCTGCAGGTTTTTTTTATTTGATACGTCATAACAACCTTTGCAATTATACAGTCATTAGTTCAGTTTCTTTCTTTTCGTACAGATCGTCTACCTTGTTTGTAAAATCATTGGTGAGTTTTTGTACAGACTCTTCGGCACGTTTTACTTCATCTTCTGAAGCGCCTTCTTTTTGCAAGTCTTTCAAAGAGTTATTGGTGTCTTTGCGCACATTGCGAATGCTTACTTTACCGCTTTCAATTTCTTGTTTTACCTGCTTTACCAGTTGTTTTCTGCGTTCTTCGGTAAGTGCAGGAATATTGATGCGAATGTTTTCGCCATCGTTTTGAGGGTTCAAACCCAAGTCGCTGTCACGAATCGCCTTTTCAATACCAGCAATCACACTTTTTTCGAAAGGCCTAATCATTAATGTACGAGCATCAGGTGCAGTTACAGAAGCTACCTGATTTAAGGGAGTAGGCGCCCCATAGTAATCTACCTGAATAGAATCAAGCATGTTAGGCATTGCTTTACCAGCTCTAATTTTATTTAGCTCGTGGTTGGTATGTTGCACTGCTTTGTCCATCAGCTCTTTGGCTTCTGCCAAATACATTTGTATCTCTTCTTCCATTTTAAAGTTATTTTTGTTTACACTGATCTATAGAAACAAACACTGGTACTTTTCAATACCAGTGTTTGCTTTCTTAATCTACCGAAATAAGCGTTCCGACTTCCTCTCCTTTGACAACTTTCAAGAGGTTACCGGGTGTATTCATATCAAAAACAATGATAGGTAAACCGTTTTCTTTACATAGGGTAAATGCGGTCATATCCATTACATTGAGTCCTTTGCTATAAACTTCTTCAAAAGAAATGTTAGAAAAACGAGTAGCATTCAAGTCTGTTTCGGGGTCTGCGGTATACACCCCATCTACTTTAGTGCCTTTTAGCACCACATCAGCCTCAATCTCAATCGCACGCAAACTTGCGGCTGAGTCGGTTGTAAAATACGGACTACCAATACCCGCACCAAATATCACTACCCTGCCTTTTTCCAGGTGCCGTACAGCTCTACGCTTGATAAATGGTTCACATACCTGTTCCATTTTGATTCCTGACATTAATCGGGTGAATAACCCATGACTTTCGAGAGAACTCTGCAAAGCCATTCCATTGATTACAGTTGCCAACATTCCCATGTAGTCACCTTGTACACGGTCAATACCGGTACCTACAGTTTCAACGCCACGAAAGATATTTCCTCCTCCGATCACAATGGCAACTTCAATGCCTTCCTGCACTACCTTTTCTATTTCCTGAGCGTATTGTTCAAGACGTTGGGCATCGATACCGGTTTGATTTTCACCTGCCAATGCTTCCCCACTTAGTTTTAGAAGTATGCGTTTGTATTTCATCCGTATAAAAAGTTTCAAAAATGTTGACAACCTCCCTATAATTTCACAACCAAGAGAGAATAAAGTTAAGATTTACCCAGTCTATTTCCCAACAATGATGTTAAAGCATGCAATGGTTTTTTGTCAGGAAACAGAAAACAGGTACATCTACTATTACTAATGCTTTTTACAAAACATTGTACAAATATAATATAAATACTCGAATTGCTCACAGATAATCTATTCTTTGGACAAACAGTCCCCTGAAGCAACCCAAGCCAGCTTTACAGCCCTGGCAACCATTAAAACTGCCACCTAATAACGATCATTATATACATTCAGATTCTCTGGTGGATTCAACGCTATTTTTTGGCCATCTTTTACAATTGTTAGACAGGGTATTTTATAGATCAAGTCTTTTCAAATCTATGCCATCAGGGATATTTTTTTGACTAACTTTACTTATATGCCCGACAGGGGAGGCTGGTTATGCAAGCGCTACGACTCAATTATCAGTTTAAATTTTTATCTATCTTATGCGTATTTATTTATTACTTACATTAGTGACCTTATTTGGCTTATTCTTTTTTCAATGTAAAAGTACCTCTGCCAATAAAAACGACGACCCAAAAAATGCGACTTTGAAGAAATTAGGAGAAGAAAAATACGGAGCATCTGCTCACTACATACCCAGCCCTGGTAAAAGTTATGTGCTTTGCTACAAAAAAGAGAAAGGGAATAGTGTCAAATCAACCCAAAAGACAGTTGATTTTTTTGTTTTTGAGACCCAAAGTAACAAAACCGTTTATGAAAATAACTTGCAAAACGGGTATGTGAAATGGTTTAGTGATTATCAACTGGAAATGTTTTTAGTGCCTGGCATTATGCCTGCTAATAAAAGTAAGGATGATTTTATTACTATTTATAACCTAAAAAATAACACAAGTATCAAAAAAAGTACAATTACAGGTGGTAACAAAGATTAATGCTATACTACCTATACCACCCAAAGGTGCACCATTGTTCTACCAGCTATCTTCTCGGTTTACTGCTCTTTTTAAGGTTTCAATGGCATTAGTTGCAATACACAACCTGAAAATTTACAAGCACTTTCCCAAAAAAAAGCATTCCAATACAATACACTTATAGTCAAGTACTTAAACAGGCTCCTCTTTAGTATTATCTATTAACCAACCTAGTATTTTTGCCTACCATGTATGGCGGATAAAAATATATCCCAAAAAATATTTCATATTTTTGTATATTCAAGTCATCCCCAAAACACTGCTCAGTTCGTATATGCACATCACATTTAATATTTTTTTATGAAAAAGTACATACTCACATTCACACTTATAATCCTATCGTTTGTAGTGTTGTATAATGTCAAGCTTCAGTCGGACACCACTGAAGATACAACAGACAAGGCAAAAGCGACTCTTGCCCAAAAACAAGCTACAACGAAAAAACCTGGGGTAGAAAACTCAGCAAATGCCCCCCAAAAAACTTTGCAAAAACAGGCGATTGCCTCAACAACAAAGTTGGCAAAAGCCCCAAAAAAGTCGGGTTATTTGTCGCTTAACCACGCCAAATATGCAAAGGTAAAACACTTGACTTATGCAGAAATAAAAAAACTGCCCAAGCGTGACCGACCTGACCTAGCTGCCTTGCAAAACTTTGAAATGACCGAAGACCCTAAGCTAGGTTACCCACCTAACCATAGAAAAATAGCCGCCTACAACTATGCAAAAAAACTGTTGCGTAGAAAGGCCCGTCAAAAGGCCATTACTGGGGTAAAATGGCAAGAAAGAGGGCCAAACAACATTGCAGGGCGTACCCGTGCAGTGATGTTTGACCCTAATGATGCTACAGGCAAAAAAGCCTGGGCAGGAAGTGTAGCTGGGGGGCTGTGGGTAAACAATGACATTACGAGCCCTACTTCTTCCTGGACTGCCATCAACAATTTTATGGCAAACTTATCTATTGGAACCCTTGCCTATGACCCTCAAAACAAAAACACTTTCTATGTAGGTACAGGGCCTGGTTTTACAGGAAGGTTTAGAGGTGCCGGTATTTGGAAATCGACCGATGGAGGAAGCAATTGGACGCAACTGGCCAGCACAAATGTTGAAAATTTTCACAACGTACAAAAAATTGTAGTAACCTCTACCTCTACTATTATGGCAAGCACTGGTAAAGGTTTGATGAGGTCGACCGATGGAGGGAGTAACTGGACAAGTGTTTTAAGTGAATTTAGTGCAGATGTAGAACTTGCTTCAAACAATCACCTGTTTGCTGCTACCAAAAACGGGCAAATATATAAATCAACTGATGATGGAATCAATTGGACCAAAATTACCCCAAAAGATGGAGGAATAAGGGTAGAGCTTGCAGTATCTCCCTCGAACCCTAATATTGTGTATGCTGTAGCTGAAGGAGGCGCTGGCAGTAATGATGTAGCTTGGTTTGTTAAGTCGGTAAATGGTGGGGATAACTGGACGGATATTACTATTCCTAAATACCGTGACCCTCTTGGCAACGAGCAAAACGCTCACTTTACGCGTGGTCAAGCCTTTTTTGACCTTATTTTGGCAGTACACCCAACCAACCCCAATGTAGTGTTTGCAGGTGGTATAGATGTAAACCGATCGGTAGACGGTGGAGTTACCTGGGAACGAATTACTAATTGGGTGGGAGCACTGGCCGACTCTTACGCTCACGCTGATCAACATGCCATGATGTTTAGGCCTGGCTTTAACAATGAACTTTTGATTGGTACCGATGGAGGTGTATTTTTATCTCAGGATGTGACAGCATCAAGCCCTACTTTTTTTGAAAGAAACAGAAACTATAATGTCACCACTTTTTATAGTGTAACTATGAAAAATGAGAAAAACTCCAACTACTTTATAGCAGGGGCTCAAGATAATGGTTCTTTGAGAACAACCGACGCAGGTATAGGTGCGGGCTATGAAGTAACTGGGGGAGACGGGGCTTACTGTTTTATAGATCAAAACAATTCAGCTATACAGATCACCAGTTATGTATACAATAGCTATAGGTTGTCTCAGGATGGAGGAAAATCTTTCAAGAGTATTTCGGACGAAACGTCAAAGGGTAGGTTTATCAATCCAACCGAATACGACAGTAATGCTGATATTTTATACGCTGCGGGTGGTTTAAATGAGCTTACCCGAATTCAAAATATAAGCAGCACCCCAGGCAACCTGGAAACGCTTACCTTAAGTATGAACAATCGCCAAATCACTCACATCAAAGCCTCCCCTTATACTGCAAACCGTTTGTTTGTGGGAGTGCGCATATTTGATGGTGAAGGCAAGATATACAGAATTGACAATGCGCATACTGCCAACCCAAGTGTGACCGAAATCACGGGTACTTATGCTGGTAGTCACGGTGGGTGGATTTCAAGCATAGATGTTGGTGCCAGTGACAATCAGTTGTTGGCTACCTTTAGCAACTACGGCGTAAACTCTGTCTATGAAACTACCAATGGGGGGACTAACTGGTCTAACAAAAACGGAAACTTGCCCGATATGCCGGTAAGGTGGGGGTTATACAACCCAAACAACAGAGCAGAGGTACTTTTAGCAACTGAAGTAGGCGTATGGTCTGCCGACAACTTTACGGCAAGTAGCCCAGTATGGGAGCCTACCAACACTGGTTTGGCCAATGTACGTTGTGACATGATTACTTACCGTAGTGCAGATGGAACAGTGGCAGTGGCTACTTTTGGAAGAGGCGTTTTTACTACCAATATTTTTTCAACGGTTACCAGTGCAGATTTTTCTACCAAACAAACGGTAGCTTATGCTGGCATGCCAGTAGAGTTTGCCAATAACTCACTCAATGGTTCTACCTGGGCTTGGAACTTTGGCGATGCTCAAACCTCTACTTCACGCAACCCTACCCATACCTATGCAGCAGCCGGAACCTATACCGTAAGCCTGAGTATAGATGGCGGTGGTGGTGACAAGACCAAAACCAGGACAAATTATATTACGGTGCTGCCCGCCAGGAATACTCCTTACACCTTGGCAAATGGGGGCAACTTTGAAACCAACCAGACCGACTTTATTGGCAAGTCTTTGCTTCATGGGGTCAATAACTGGGAGCTAGGTACACCTACTGGTACACTTAACACTACCGCCTCTGGTAGCAATGCCTGGAAAACAGGGCTCACTGCCAATATAAAAAATGAAGCCTTTAGTTACGCATCGGCACTATATACGCCAAGTTTTAACTTTACAAGTACTGCTGGTGCTTATAAATTAAAATTCAAAAAAAGTATTAAAACAAAGTATTGCAATGCACCAATTGCAATGCAAGTACAATATAGTACCGATGGAGGCAAAACCTGGGACATACTGGGGTCAAGCAAACCTACGTTTGGAGCTGTAAACTGGTATAACCGAGGAACATTTACGGGTTGTAATATTAACAGAGACATATTTCCTTCATTGAGTCAGGATGGATGGACTGCGGCAACAGCTGATGGTACTATTAATGAACAAACGGAGTATGATGTGTCCTTCTTAAAAGGCAATACAGGGGTAGCATTCCGCTTTGTGGTAGGAGTAAGTGCAGGTAGTGATCCTGAAGATTATGAAGATGGGTTTATGATTGATGATTTTGAAATTGCATTTACTGATCCAATCGCAGAGTTTGAAGCCAACAATACTGTAAGTTATGTCAATGAAAGTGTTCAGTTCAATTACCGTTCAAGTGGAGCCACTTCGTTTAACTGGGATTTTGGCGATGGAGGAACTGCTACTACCGAAAACCCTGGTCATAAATATACCAACCCAGGGGTGTATAATGTTAAGTTAAGTATTAATGGGTCGGGTGGGGCAAAAACCACAACAAAAACAGGGTATGTAACTGTTTTACCCTCCAAGCCATCTAATTATGGTTTGGCTGATGGAGGAAACTTTGATGTAAACGCCCAGGATTTTGCTGCTAAAAATACTGCAGGAACTAAGTTTGAAAGAGGTAAATCTACTGTCGCAGGTAAAGATGGTACCGCCTCTGGCGAATCTGCCTGGGTAACAGGTTTGTCAGACAATTATATTGATGACTCTAGAGCACACTTGTATACGCCCCTGTTTGATTTCACTTATTTGGGTACCTATACACTTGAATTTAAAGCCAAACATAAATTTGAAGACAACTGGGACGGGTTTATTGTAGAGTATACTACCGATAAAGGACAAACCTGGTTTAAGCTAAACAACAAACAAGAAGAAGGTTGGTATAATCAAATTTCGCATCCTGAGTCTATATTTGGCATTCGAACTCCTTTGTTTAGTGGCAGTACCAGCGGGGAGTTTGTAACCTATGCTACCGATCTCTCCTTTTTGGGTGGCAATGCCGATGGAGTAGCATTTAGGTTCGTGTTTTTGAGCGATGCTGCTACTACAGATGCAGGTGTGGCATTAGATGATTTTGTAATGACAGGACCAGTGGCTGGTCCTCCAGTAGCAGGGTTCACAGCAACCAATATTACTGGGTGTGCAGGACAATTAGTTACTTTTACCAATACATCTACTGGTAGTATTACAAGTCTTACCTGGGATTTTGGCGCCAATGCATCGCCTAGAACTGCTGTGGGGGTAGGCCCTCATCAAGTAGTCTACCTTGCCCAAACCGCCACAAAGAATACAGTAAAGCTAACCGCTAATGGTTCTATTGTAGAGCAAAAGGTTGACCTTGTCAGTATTAATCCTAAACATTCTCCATCGCTGAGCACAACTGTGGTAGATCAAAATACAGTGATACTGAATGCGTCAGCAGGTGATGCTTATCAATGGTATAAAGATGATGTGGCAATTAATGGAGCCACTAGTCAAACCTATACTGCCACAGTCAGGGGCACCTACAGTGTAGCGGTCACCATTGGAGGCTGTACTGCACTTTCAAACAGGGTACCAACCAGTCTTCACAGCACCGATTTCTCAAAAAGTATCAAGGCTTACCCAGTGCCAAGTCTTGGTAAAATAACAGTCGAGCTGAACACTTCGGATATCGGGCAGGTGCAGGTAAATGTGACTGACCTAAGCGGAAAGGTAGTATTCCAAACAATTTTTGATAAAAAAAGCCTGACATTTAAAGAATCACTTGATTTATCGGGTTTGAGCAAAGGGGTGTATTTATTAGAAATAGTGACTCGTAAAAATAAAGGGCTCAGAAGAATTGCAATAGATTAAATCCCTCTTTTATTTGTAAAATTTGAGCTGGATTCTTTATAAAGAGATATGTCTACTTGGGCATATCTCTTTTATTTTATCTATTCACAGCAAAAATTTTATTTTTATCTCCCTTGAACTCTATATTTACAAAAACAAGTCACCCCCCCTTATGAACACAATATTTTTGCGCTGTTTTATAGTTTTCATTCTCACAATCGTAACACAGCTTACTGCTCAAGCTCAAACCAGTAAAAAGCTGCTCGAGGGTCAAGCCTATGAAGCACGCACTTTTGTTGTGAAACTCAAACCTACCGCTCATCAGGTAGTACGTACCCAGTCTATTTATTCTGGCGATTTTCAGCAAAACCTTGCCCAAATAAAAGGGCAAATACAGCCTATATTCTCTCCACCTGTTGCTTCTAAATCGGCGGTGGCTCCCTCCAATCAGGCAAGGTACATTCAAGCCAATGATGTCAGCCTGTTTTATCGCGTTCGCTACCAATCTACTCTTACAGTAATGGAAGCAATTCAACAGGTAAAAAGTTCTGGTCTTGTTGAATATGGTGAACCAAGCTACCTGCACACAATTGATAACACCCCCAATGACCCCTCTTACCACAAACAAGAAGCATACATCAAGAAAGTACAAGCTGATTTGGCGTGGGGCATTACCAAAGGCGCTGCTGATGTAGTAATTGCTATTATAGATACTGGTATAGATATAGATCACCCTGATTTGGCAGATAACATCTATATCAATAAAGGTGAAATTCCTGGCAATAAACTAGATGATGACCACGACGGGTTGGTAGATAATTACAAGGGCTGGGATTTAATAGGTAGTTCGCTGGCTTCGCCTAAGCCTGACAATAACCCTGACATTGGCAACAATGGACAAGAACACGGCACCCATGTAGCAGGCATTGCCGGAGCCATTATGAACAACCACTTTGGGATTGCAGGAATAGCTCCCCAGTGCAAACTAATGATTTTTAAGGTAAGTGATGACACCCCCTCCGATACCATTGCAAGAGGGTATGAAGCCATCAAGTACGCCGCAGATCAAGGGGCAGATATAATTAATGTTTCCTGGGGCAGAGCCACTAACTTGCATTCTAAGTTTGAACAAGAGATGATCGCTTATGCTACACAGAAAGGAGCCTTGGTGGTAACATCAGCAGGTAATAACAGTAGCAATAGTTCATTACAAGCTCCTTCTACTTATCAGTTTGTGCTAAGTGTGGCCAGTGTAGACACCCAAGATGTAAAATCTCCTATAAGTAATTATGGGTTAAATACAGACATAAGTGCTCCTGGCGAACAAATTATAAGCACTGCAGCCAATGGTCGCTTTGAAACCAAAAGAGGCACTTCTATGTCTTCGGCAGTGGTGGCAGGTGCAGCAGCATTGGTCAAATCAAAAAAGCCACACCTGACCGGACTGCAAATTGGCGAATTGTTGAGAGTAACCAGCGACAATATAGACCACTTGAACAAACCTGCATATCAACAACAACTGGGTGCGGGTAGGCTTAACATTCTAAGGGCACTTACTGCCAAACCTTCACCATCGATTAGAACCACCCAAGTTTTGCAGCTGGATGAGCAAGATCAGGTACTAAATATCCGCTCTGTATTTACCAATTTACTCACAGCTACCAATGATTTAGTGAAAATAAAAGTAACGGGAGATAGTAGGTTTTTTGAAGTAAATACAGATCAAATAACTACGCCTAACAAATTGGGGACGCTGGAAAGTTTCGATAACAACCACCAACCTTTGCAGCTAAAATTTAAACCTTACGTCCCACGCCATTGGATTACAACCTTGACTTTTAGCTATAGTTCGGGGAGTTATACTGCTACCGAACATGTAACAGTAAAGCTCCGCTCCAATGACTACCTTACAGTAGAAAAAAATCAGTTGAAGGTAACCTTAAGTGACTACGGACGAATAGGGACGGATGAAAACTGGAACCATCTACAGGGAGAGGGTTTGGTTTATAAGGGCAAACGCTTATTACTGTCTGCGGGCTTGATCATAGGGAAAAGTAGCCAGCAAGTGGTTGACGCAGTGTTAGCAAATAATTCTCCTGTAGGTTTTCACGATCATTTTATTCCAGCCCAAAAAATTAAACAAGTGACTTTACCTCGACTTGCCGACTTTGAATACGAAGGGGTAGTGACGGATGCTCAGGCGGGCAATCATCAACTGGGGTTGCAAATAAAGACAAGGTATTACCTTTGGAATAAACCTCCTTATGACAAGTTTATGGTAGTGGAGCATACCATTACCAATACAAGTAACACGCCTCACCAAAATTTATACGCTGGTTGGTTTGCCGATTGGGACCTGCCTACACTCCATAGCATTTACCCTCGCAATCAAGCACGCTGGGATGAAGTAAATAGAATGGGGTATGTTAGAAGTGCCGAAAGTGATGAACAAGAATTTGCTGGTATTATGCTGCTTACACCTGATAAACAAGCTACTTATTATGCCATGGTCAACCGTAGGTTTGCCCGACCAGAAGAAATACTCTCAGACGGATTTAGCAGTGCCGATAAGTTCAAAACGTTGTCATCGGGCACCTCTCATAATATAGCCCCCCTTACTGGAGCATCAGACGTGAGTCATGTAGTGGGTGCAGGACCTTTTAGCCTTGCTCCTAACCAAAGTACTACTGTTACGTTTGCCTTTGTTGTAGGCGATCATCTCGAAGACCTGATAGCACAAGCTAAAGAAGTACAACAACTATATAATGGTAAAAGTACATTGGCACCACCAACCCAACTCAAGAACAATTTAAAAATATTACCTAACCCGAACAATGGCGAATTTTTGGTCAAAACTGGCGGGGCACAAATCAAAAGTGTGGCAATATTTGATATAAAAGGCAGGTTAGTAAAGCAACAATTTTTGGTCAATGACTCTAAACTTAAGCTTTCATTGGGAGCCGCCACCCAAGGGGTTTATTTTATCCGAATGTATACTTCAGATGGGTATTTTACCAAAAAACTAATCATTAAGTGAGTGCAAAAAAAATACCCGTTGAGTTTATAGTCCCAACAGGTATTTGTCAATGAGTGTATATTTATAATAAATACCAAGGCAGCATTAAACACACCTAATGAGTAGGTGTAATCACCTTATGATGAGCAAGTTACTTACAGCTAATTACTTGCTGCTACTTAGTTGGTTTTTACTCAAACAAAATGAGTAATTGATTTTTTTCTACGTTTTGCCCTTGTTTTACTTTAACGGCTTTGACTTTGCCATCAGCCGGACACTTGAGAGCATTTTCCATTTTCATTGCCTCCAGAATCATCAAAATATCCCCTTTTTTCACCTCATCACCTTCGTTTACATTTACACTAAGAATTAGCCCTGGCATAGGCGCTTTTACATCATTTACCTTGTTTTGGTTCACATTGTCCATGCCAAGGCGCTTGAGCAACAAGTCCATCTTATCTTCAGAGTTTACCGTATATAAGTGCCCGTTGACCTGTAAAGTAAAAGTTTTGGCAAGGTAATCGGCCTTAAGTATTTCTACCTGAAAGGTTTTGTTATTGTGAATAATATGATAGCTGTTGTCTTGCAACTGTAACAAGTCCCACGAAAATTCTTCTCCATTGAGTTTCAAACCCTCTTGATCAGTGAGTACTTCATAGGTTTTGGTGGCTTCTTTTGATGCCTGGGCGGGGGTAACTGTTATCTTTAACATATTATCTATCAAATAATATTTTTTAATTCATTAATATTGGGCAATAGCTGCAAATATTGTATGCAACCTAAAAATCATAAATAAGCTTATCTTATTCAAGTTATAAATGTCGGAAAATATATTACTTTTAAAAACAAAAAAGCTGAAAACCAAAGCAATAAATCTGCAAGGCATTGTATGGCTCATGGCAGTATTAGGTGTTACCTGCAGTTTTGTTGGTTGCAAATCTTCTAAAAAAGTAGTTGCCAACCAGCAAATGAAACAAACAACAGATAGCAGCATTGTGTCATTGCCCAAGGTAAAAGATACAGTGAATGCGAAGCCTCTCTCCTATCGCCCCGCTACACCCCGCACCCACGACTTGCTACATACTAAACTTGAAGTACGATTTGACTGGCAAAAAAGGCATTTATTAGGAAAGGCAACGCTGATACTTCGTCCTTATTTTTACCCACAAGATAGTGTAGTTTTAGATGCTAAAGGCTTTGATCTGCATTCGGTAAAAATTATTACCAGCAATGGACAACAAGAATTTGAAGAAGACCTGAAGTACCAATACGATCAGCGTAAACTTACTGTAAGGCTGGGGGCTACTTATACCCGCCGACAAACCTATACACTTGAGATTGCCTATACAGCCAAACCTTATGATTTGCCTAAAGGAGGAAGCAAAGCAATTACGGCTGATATTGGCTTGTATTTTATAAACGCAGATGGCAACACCCCTTATTTGCCTCAACAAATATGGACACAGGGAGAAACTGAGGCTAATTCGTGTTGGTTTCCTACTATAGACAGCCCCAATGAACGGTGTACTCAGGAAATGTATATTACAGTAGCCAATAAATTCAAGACGTTGTCGAATGGCGAATTGGTGTATTCACGAGAAAATGCCAATGGCACCCGTACTGATTATTGGCGCATGGAACAACCTCATGCCCCTTATTTGTTTATGATGGCAGTGGGCGATTTTGCTGTGTATAAAGACCAGTGGCAGGACAAAAAAGTACACTACTATGTAGAAAAACCTTATTTGAAATATGCCAAAAGCATTTTTGGGCGAACCCCCGAAATGTTGAGTTTTTTTTCAAAAAAGCTCCACTATCCGTTTCCCTGGAACAAATACGCCCAAGTGGTAGTGAGAAAATTTGTATCAGGCGCAATGGAGAACACCACTGCGTCGGTATTTAATGAAGGACTACAGATTGACGACCGGGCTTTGTTGGATGCACATTGGGATGGAATCATTGCCCATGAACTGTTTCACCAATGGTTTGGCAACTTGGTTACCTGCGAATCGTGGAGCAATCTACCTTTGAACGAAGCCTTTGCCAACTACGGCGAATACCTTTGGGCAGCTCACAAGTATGGCAATGATGAAGCAGCATATTTGGCACAACAAGAATTAAGGGGTTATTTGGCAGAAGCCGAAACCAAACAAGTACCCTTGATCAGGTACCGCTATAAACACCGCGAAGATATGTTTGATGCCCACTCTTATAACAAGGGAGGAAGGGTATTGCATATGTTACGCAAGTACGTGGGTGAGCAAGCCTTTTGGCGGGCATTGAATGTATACCTGACTCAAAACAAATACAAAGCAGTGGAGGTTCATCATTTACGCCTGGCTTTTGAGCAGGTAACAGGCCAAGACTTACAGTGGTTTTTTAATCAATGGTTTTTTCGTGCCGGACACCCCAAAGTAAGGGTTCAACATCAGTTTGACAGTGGCATACTCACCCTGCATACCAAGCAAATAAATGATTCTTTGGCGGTGTTTCGCTTGCCTCTCAAAATAGCCATCTGGCGCAATGGTAAAAGGCAATTGCACACAATTGATATTACTCAAGCAACACAAACTTTCAAGTTTAAGCTTGCCCAAGCCCCCGACTTGGTAGTGTTTGATGCAGAACAACAACTATTGGGGCTAATAGCCCACTCCAAAACCGATGCCGCAATGGCTTATCAATACACCCACGAACCCACCTATAAAGCCCGGATGGAAGTGATAGACAAAATTTATAACAAGGAGCAACTGAGTCCGGTTTTGGAAAAAACACTACTTACAGCGCTTAAGGACAAGTTTTGGGCTATTCGTCAACGCGCCATAGAAAAACTGGCCAATGATGTGCACCCTCAAAAAACCTTGGTAAAAAACCTGCTTGAAAAACTAGCCATGAACGATCCTAAGACATTGGTAAGGGCGTCAGCTATTCGTGCTTTGGCAACTTTAGACAAAAATCAGTATCAATCACTCTTTGCCAAAGGGCTCATGGCAAAGTCTTATGCAGTGGTAGGGGCTTCGCTAGAAGCGTATATTCAGACAAATGCTCCTGACATCTCAGAAAAAATTGTTAAATTTGAGCATTATAAGGCGTTGGAGGTAGCAAGTGTAGTAGCAAACTATTATGCCAATACCCAACCTCCCAAAGCGTATCAATGGTTTGAACAAAAGCTGTGGCAAACCTCATTGTTTACCCAACACCAGCTTTTACAATCATTTGGTTTGTACTTAATGAATAGTACCACAACCAACAAAAAAAAGGGTATTGATCTACTTACCCGATTCATTCGGGGGCAGGCGTCCGATTCGGTCAAGTTTTTAGCTTATCAATCGCTAAGCTACCTCACCGATATGCCAGAGGTAGAAGATTTACTCAGAAAATTAAAAAAAGAAGAAGTCAACCCTGAATTGAAGAAGATGTACGAGCTGGTTTTTCAGGAATAATCACGTTTTTCGTTTAAAAAACACTGACACAAAGAATTACATTCAAGAATTAAAACGCACAGTAAAATGCACGAAGACGAAGAAGAAGAATTGATCAATGCCCCCAAAACCAACGCAGGCAAACGGTTGGGTAATATGTTGAAAAATCGGGGAGAGGTGCAAAAAAAGAAATTCAAAATCCCTAAATTCTTTCGCAGCTTTTACTTTATCACAGGAAGCATTTTTTTGATATGGATGTTGTTTTTCGATATCAACGATTTGTATACCCAGTACCAACGTCGTGAAAAACTAAAGCAATTACAGAAAGACAAGGTTTTTTATGCCAATGGCATCAAGAAGATAAAAGACGAACGTGCCAGGCTCTCTACCGACCCCAAAAAACTAGAGAAGTTTGCCCGTGAAAAATATTATATGAAAAAGAAGGGCGAGGATGTATATGTGGTGGTAGAAGAAAAGGACAAAGAAGAAACAGTAGAAGCTAAAGTGCTCAATCCCAAAACCAATGCAACACCTCCACCCGCACCAA
The DNA here is from genome assembly GCF_000169175.1 of Microscilla marina ATCC 23134. NCBI lineage: Bacteria > Pseudomonadati > Bacteroidota > Cytophagia > Cytophagales > Microscillaceae > Microscilla > Microscilla marina. The sequence goes on along the minus strand of NZ_AAWS01000014.1, from coordinate 188,205 downwards.
TCAAACAAGATACTACCCAAAAAAAATAATGAGAAAAGCCTCAAAACTTCACACGTAGGTAAATTTTGAGGCTTTTGCACTTAAATCTATCAGTCACTAAAGATCATCTTTTTTCTTGGTAGCCTTGGGCACATCTAAGAAAAAAGACGAGAACTCATGGGCTTTCCAAATACCTTTATCATTGCGTTTCATTGTAACCGGGCGAGGTCGAAAACCTGCTACATCGACAAATACTTTGACCCTTCCGCTAGACTCTTTACCACTGTATTTGTTTCGAGAGGTTACTACTTTATAGGGTTTGCTGGGGGTATATCCATTTTTTAGAGTAGCCCCCTTAAGGTAAGCCTTGGGAGCATACGCCCAAAAATTACCTCTGCTACCTCCTCTTTTCAAACGATTTAAGTGATACATTACACTACGCCCAGGTTTGTAGCCTTTATACACGTTGCCACTTACTACCTGAGACTGATCTATAGCAATAGTGAGGCATTGCATACCTAATTTTTCGTTTTTACCCATATTGAGCAATGCCGCAAGAAACATAGCAGCTCCTCCCTCAGGGCTCCTCGACATTTTGTTACGCATCTTGATAAACTCTTCGGGTGATGCGGGTAGTTTATTCAAGGTCACAATTTTTTGGGCAAAACTGGTTTGGCTGCCCAGCATTAGAACTACAAGCCATAAAACGACGTGTCGGGTAGTTTGTATTTTCATAATCTTAGTTTTTAGGTAATTGATACATCTATTCAAACGCCTTAAATGGCCACTTGTTCTATATAAAGGGGGCTTCCTACTATAATTGACTCTATTTCAGGTCTTTTTAATTTTTTAAACGCCGATTCATCCGTTTTTAGCTTAGAAGTAAAAGTAGCAATGCCTTTTACTACCGGAAACACATGGTCACTGGCTTGCCTGAGCAATTCTACTACTATTTGGTTTACTGTACCATTGGCTATGCCTCCAGGTTCGTTCCAAGCAATCTTCAATGATTTTACCAAAGTATTACTGGAACTTTGCAGTTTAAGGGATTCTACCTTCCCTCCTACCAAGTGAGCGGTGGCTCCTGTCAATAACAACACCTGATGTTGCCTCGCAACTGCCACCAATACAGTGTCATCTTCTATCAACTTGACGCCTGCTCCTTGAAAGCCAAAAAATAAGGGAGCCTCTTGTCCAATTTCTTCAAAAGCTTTTAAGTCCCCTTTTTTTTCTATTTTCCTGATCACTTTTGGCAAGTTTTTGAGCGTTTGGGCACTGGCATCGGTGTTGTTCCCCTCAAGGTCAAACCAGGGTGTCTTCAAATTCAGCTTAAGCGGAAAACTATCCCACCAGTTTTTTGCCAGGTTTTGGTGCAACATATCCACCTCCTGACTAGAGATATACCAATAAAAATTCATATTTTTTTTTTAAAAAAAATTAATGGGTTGTTTTAGTGATTGTTTCCACAGATAAAACAATCCATTCCCCAGCGTTTATTTTCTGGCTATACCAGATTTGTTTAAAACTATATTGTCCATTACTTCCTCCTCAATATAAAAATTTCGTCCTTACTTTATGTTCTTTTTCGTGAGTTACTCAAAGCTTTCGTCAACTTTGCCACTTTTTTGCAAACTCTTTCCAATTTGAATTGTTATTTTTGCAGAAATAACTCAAATACTTGATACATGTTCCTTAAAATCATTCTTATCGTGGCCGGAAGTATTTTCTTTCCGGCAGTTGGTTATTATTTAGACTACCGGGATCGCAAAAAACGCAAGGGTAAGAAAAAGCACAAAAGTATCAGCTCATAACCCCATCCTTTTAATAATCATTGTATTGTCATTGCTATTCTCAAACTCCTGAGTGATAAACTCATCTCCTTTTCATTATGAAAAAGCACATAGCTATTTTGGGCTCTACCGGCTCTATAGGCACACAAACCTTAGAGGTGATAGCCGCCCACCCTGATCAATTTACAGCGTCGGTATTAACCGCCCACAACAACGTAGACTTACTCATAGAGCAATGCCTGAAATACGCTCCAGTAGCTGCGGTTATTACTAACCAAACCCATTACAGTAAGCTAAAGGAAGCCCTGGCTCATACTCAAACCAAGGCAATGGCAGGAGAAGATGCCTTAAGTGAGGTAGTAACTGCGCCCGAAATCAATATTGTACTTACTGCATTGGTGGGCTATTCGGGGCTTAGACCCACATTGAGCGCTATTAGGGCAAAAAAACACATTGCACTGGCTAATAAAGAAACTTTAGTAGTAGCAGGTGAGTTGGTAACGGCATTGGCCAAACAACACGAGGTAAACATTTACCCGGTAGACTCTGAACATTCGGCCATCTTTCAATGTTTGACAGGAGAAGAACAAAACCCTATCGAGAAAATCATTTTAACTGCCTCTGGTGGTCCCTTTCGGGGAAAAAAAACCAATGACTTAGTCAATGTTACCAAAGCACAGGCACTTAAACACCCCAACTGGACAATGGGTGCCAAAATAACCATTGATTCGGCAAGTCTTATGAACAAAGGGCTAGAAGTAATAGAAGCCAAGTGGTTGTTTGGACTAGAAGCCAGTCAGGTAGAAGTCATTGTTCACCCACAATCTATCATTCACTCACTCGTTCAGTTCGAAGATGGCTCTATGAAGGCACAAATGGGTTTGCCTGATATGAAACTACCCATACAATTTGCCTTAAGTTATCCTCAAAGGTTGAAATCTGACTTCGAAAGGTTTAACTTTGCCAATTATCCTAACTTAACCTTTGAACAACCTGATGTGAAAACCTTTCGTAACTTAGGATTGGCATTTGACGCAATGCATCAGGCAGGTAATATGCCTTGTATACTCAATGCTGCCAACGAGATAGCGGTAGACAGGTTTTTGAAAGATCGGGTCAAGTTTTTAGAAATGTCGGATGTAATTGCCAATTGTATGGCAAAAGTACCTTATGTTGCTACGCCTACTTATGACGACTTTGTATATACAGACGCTGAAACCAGAAAAATGGCCGAAGCTATATGCGATCGTTAAGTAACACCCGTTGGATATAATGGTTTACTAAAACTTTATTAATCGCTGCATGAAAAACTTATTGTTGAGTATCTTGTAGCCCAAAACATAAACTGTTGAAAAACAATGGCTGATTGCCTGCACAAAACATATAACCAGTAAGCACAATCAGTTACATTCACAAGAAAAACAAAAAATATGGATACATTCATAATGATTGCCCAGCTTCTGGTAGGGCTGTCTATTTTAGTGGGTTTGCACGAAATGGGGCACTTGTTGGCTGCCAAAATGTTTGGAATCAGAGTAGAAAAGTTTTCTATTGGGTTTGGTCCCCGAATTGTTGGTTTTACGTACAAAGGCACCGAATATATTATTGCTCCTATATTTTTGGGAGGCTACGTAAAAATTACTGGAATCATTGATGAATCAATGGATACCGACCACCTTAAAAAAGAACCAGAACCCTGGGAGTACCGCGCCAAACCCGCCTGGCAACGCCTTATTGTTATGATGGGGGGCATCATTGTTAATGTTATTACCGGAATTATTGTATTTATTTGCCTTACCTTTTATTATGGAGATACTTACACTCCGGCAAAAGCCACCGAAAAATATGGAGTAACCGTAGGAAGCATTGGTAAAGAAATAGGGCTGAAAGATGGAGATAAAATACTTAAAGTCAACGGAGAATCGGTAGAAAAATTCAGTGAGTTTCGCAGCAAAATTATCACTGAACGCGACTGTTTTTATACTATCGAACGCGATGGCAAAGAAATGACAGTGAAGGTACCCAACAGCATGCTCAACAAACTGGTCAGCATGAAAGGAGTAAATCCGCTGTTTTCACCTCGTTTTCCTTATGAAGTAAACAAAGTAAAAAAGAAAACTCCTGCCGCGAAAGCTGGATTAAAAAAAGGAGACAAAATATTGACCATAAATGACCAAACTACCCTACTGTTTGATCAGTTGAGTCCAGTACTCAAAGAAAATAAGGGCAAAGAGGTACGCATTCAGGTTGAACGCAACGGAGAACAAAAAACGCTTACGGCTAAATTAGACAGTACAGGCACTCTAGGGTTTTACCCTGAAAGTTTATTGGAAGAAAAACAAGTGCAATATTCACTGGGAGCTTCCATAAGTTTGGGTACTTTCAAAGCTTTTGATGTAATCTATCAGCAAATCAAGGTTTTTGGACGTATTTTTAAAAATGATGCTTCAGCAAGTAAATCATTAAGCGGACCCATTGGCATTGCTAAGTTTTTTGGTACTGAGTGGATTGCTCAACGATTTTGGACATTGGTAGGGCTATTGTCTATGGTATTGGCTTTTATGAACTTCTTGCCTATTCCAGCCCTGGACGGTGGGCACGTAATGTTTCTTACTTACGAGATCATCTCTGGTCGTTCTCCTTCCGAACGTTTCCTGATTATAGCACAAAACATTGGGATGGTACTATTGCTAGGTTTGATGGCATTTGCTATTATCAATGATGTTATAAAATTGTTTTAACAACGTTTAGTGATCTTTCATAAATAATTTGAGCCATTAAAGTGTATCTATTGCCCTCATTCTTCTCAAAAAAAAAGCCTCATAGCTTTGGCTATGCACCGTTTTTTTTGAATCGTCTGAGAACAATATATTTTCTTAAATTGGCACATCTTATTTTTTCCAGATCACTTATAAAAAATATTCGAAACTTCCGGTAAAATCTTTGGCAAAAGGTTTATCGGAAGTTTTTTTATGTGCGTTACCTTTCTGTAAACCATTATCTATCACAATGAATATACTCACTACTTTACTCATAAGCATTAGTTTGGCAAGCCATGCACCAATACACTCCAACAAACACGAGTTTCACACCAGTATAGCTGAAATAGAATACAACAATCAATCAAAGGCATTTGAGGTCAGTCTCAGAGTTTTTATTGATGACTTTGAAAAAGCACTGGGCAGTTTATCGGGCAAAAAAGAAACACTCGACAAGTCGGACAAACACCACCAGCTAATAATGAAATATATTCGTCAACGCTTTTTTATTACAAACCGTCGGGGTAAAAAAAAGGAGATGACCTTGATAGGCAAGGAATTTAAAACCGACGCAGTGTGGCTTTATATAGAAATCCCCTTTAGAGAATCGCTGCGTAAAGCAACGTTTACAAACTCGATATTAATGGAGCATTTTGACGATCAGGTAAACATTATAAACCTCCAATATAAAGGTAAAAAAGAATCTTTTCTATTTCGCAAAAACAAACTAGTACAAGGGGTTAATATAGGCAGATAGGTTGTATCTCCTCACTGAATGGAGTGCTCACTATCTTCTTTTAGCTCCTTTTCTTTGCGTCATCAATTTACTAAGTACTAAGGCAAAACTATATACACATTAAATGCCTATTTGTACCTACTATGGGAGGCAAAGTAAAAGCATTAAAACAAATCACTGAGAGAAGGTTATAAACACTCCAATTCCAGTTTTTTAGCCACCGTTGTCACATTATCTAATCGCATCTCTATAGTTAGTTGTATCAATTGATGGATGGATGGGTAAAGCATTACCAGCTTGATGACTTATCTAAACTATTTACCAAACCAGGTCAGGGAAGAAAATTGATACCTTACCCAAAAATTGGTGCCTTATAGGTGCGCAAAGTAGTAGAAACTGAACGTTAGCTATTTATCAATTTCACGGAGTTTGAACTTTAGGTAAAAATAACTTTGCTATGTTGCTTATCCGTTATATATAAAACGTAGGCTTTCTTTTTTAAGATTGTTTATAGAGCCACTTCACCACTCGAGGCAACATTGGCTTCGTTGAGCACCTAACACTCTACAAGGAAAATCACTCCATTCAAGCCACTTTCAAAAAAGAATCCTAACACGCTCCACCCCTCACTTATAGCTTTTCTTGATTGCTTACAAGTAACTCACTATAAATGACTTACCACCTTTTGTTAACAATTTGTGCTCCCTTGATGCACCTTTGTAATGCTTTGCCAGATGCTTAACTTCCCTTATTGCCTTAACTTAATAATAGGTTCAAAACCAAGCGTCCAAAACCACAGTCAAAACGTGAAGTTATTGGACAACAGTTTTTTAACAGTACACCGCTAAACATTTTCAAAACAATGCAGAAAAATCTCAACAAATCAGAAAATGAACAACAGCCGACCAATCAAACAATAAGGCCGCAATTATCTACTCCAACAAAGGTCACCCAGATGAAGAATCCTTCCAAAACGTTCACTACTAAAGAAGGACAAAAACCACCCATACAAGCTAAACAAAGACCGATACAGGCTAAACAAAGGCCGATACAGGCTAAGCAAAGGCCAATACAAGCTAAACAAAGCCCCATACAGCGTAAACCAAATGTAGACAACCAAGATCTTAAAACCCAAATGGGCAAACAATATGGGGTAGATTTATCAGGTTATAAGGAGCACCAAAACTCTTCGTTTCCGGACAAAGTAGGGGCACAGGCCACCATTCAGGGCAAGGACATTCATTATGCCTCTGGGCAGTTTACCTTACAAAACCGTAAGCACGAGCTAGGCCATGCTATAGACAATACCCTCAATGGCACCCCTCAGGGCAACACTACCATACAAGGGTACAACATAGACACCACCCGCGAAGAGGTTGCAGACAAAATTATGCATACGCCTTTGCAAAAACAATCAGACGATACTACTCCCGTAGTACAACAAAAAAGCAAAAGTAGCGGAAAAACAGTATTGCAACGCAAAGGAGAGAAAAAAGCACTAAGAAATACCCTGGAACCCAACCCAGACTTGGGGTATAAACGCATGCGCCGAGGAAACCGTAGAGGATCAGTCAGCGATACTCATGGATTAAGTACAGTAAAGGTAGTTTATCTTCGTAATTATACGGACATGCGAGAAACTACTGTTAATAATAAGACTCTTAAAGATAGTTTCTTCAATAGGGAACTGAAAGCTCAAAAACAAGCCATAGGTCAATGTTTGCCTCATGGTACTGATGTAGAAAAATGGATTACACAAAACTACAATGCACTGACAGCCTATTTGTTTAGTTACCTGGGCGCAGGCAACTGTGGCACGTTTGGCAGTGTTATCTTTGAGCAACTTATAGCACACACCACCGATCAATTGGTGGCCAGATGCAGCATGGTTGATACCACTGAGTATTATGACCATGGCTTTACGGTTACCTTACCCGCCAATGCCCAGTTTGTTAACCTTCAGAATGCGATTGTGAGGGTCACCAAGGACAACAGAGGGAATATTCAAACAAAACATCGAAAAACTGTGCGCGTTCTTGCCAATAGTGTAGACCCAAAGAAATGCACAATCGTTGATGGTTGGAATAATTATCAACTGCAGACTCTTGATCAGTTTCAGCAAAAAGACAACGTTTATGGTAGTATTTTAAACAATGCAAATATTCGTGTACAGAGCTACAAAAGAGCCACTGGTTATGACCCTGTAGAGCCCATAAGGGAGATTCTACAAAGTATAGGAGATGGTTGTCTGCAAGACTTGGAACAACAAGTAAAGAATAATAACCAACAATTCATTAGAAACCCCTGGAGCAACTGGACAAAGTATCCACGGATACGAAACTATAAAGACACGAAAGATGGTTATGACACCGTCTCAGACCCTAATTTTGATGAGAACAACGCTACGGACAATCAAAAACTCAAGCTTAGCTATATATTCGATTTCCCTGGGCGAAATACTGTGAATGATCAAAGACCATTGGGCACACAGTTAGAGGATCCGGATACCACACGTCAAGAAATCGAAGTTTTGCTAAAGGATATAAAAGACTTTGATATCGCGGAAAAAGAAGAGCTGATAAAGAGTTTTAACTGGAACAGGTATCAGGAAATGTCTATGAGTATTAGAGGTAATCTGTATAAGTTCGTGCGTAGCACAGCCCCTCTAACAAGGTTATTTCTTCAGACAATAAATAATAATAGCCACAAGGTCAAGGAAGTTTTGGGAGGGGATAATTTATGGAAAGGCAGCTTGACAAGAACTCAAAAAGCCCAGGCAGGTTTGCTCCTTAGCGCACTAAACCCTCAAGATGCTTTTGAATTTTTAGACGGCCTGGATTCGGATAAAAAACGTGCTAACTATTTGAATGAGGTAGATACAGACCTCCTAAACCTTTATTATCAAAGAGGAAACAACCTAATAAACCCATTCAATGATATCCCACGAAAGTCAACCATTATTAATGGTCTGAACGAAAGAGCATTTAAAGCCTATGCCACAACGCTCAACCATCACCAACAAGAGACACTGAAAAGCTATTGTAATGATCAACACAAAGTTTGGCTGAAAGAAGCAATAAATCTAAATAACATCATAGACAACCTGTCATTCTGATTGATTTTATCGGTTTTTGGCTTAGTCGTTATTAAGCATAGCTTTTATTTTCAAAAAATCGGCCTATTCTACCCAATGGATAGACCGATTTTCTTTTTTAAGGTGTTTTCCTCCTCCATAATAGAGCCACTTCACCACTCGAGGCAACATTGGCTTCGTTGAGCACCTAACACTCTACAAGGAAAATCACTCCATTCAAGCCACTTTCAAAAAAGAATCCTAACACGCTCCACCCCTCACTTATAGCTTTTCTTGATTGCTTACAAGTAACTCACTATAAATGACTTACCACCTTTTGTTAACAATTTGTGCTCCCTTGATGCACCTTTGTAATGCTTTGCCAGATGCTTAACTTCCCTTATTGCCTTAACTTAATAATAGGTTCAAAACCAAGCGTCCAAAACCACAGTCAAAACGTGAAGTTATTGGACAACAGTTTTTTAACAGTACACCGCTAAACATTTTCAAAACAATGCAGAAAAATCTCAACAAATCAGAAAATGAACAACAGCCGACCAATCAAACAATAAGGCCGCAATTATCTACTCCAACAAAGGTCACCCAGATGAAGAATCCTTCCAAAACGTTCACTACTAAAGAAGGACAAAAACCACCCATACAAGCTAAACAAAGACCGATACAGGCTAAACAAAGGCCGATACAGGCTAAGCAAAGGCCAATACAAGCTAAACAAAGCCCCATACAGCGTAAACCAAATGTAGACAACCAAGATCTTAAAACCCAAATGGGCAAACAATATGGGGTAGATTTATCAGGTTATAAGGAGCACCAAAACTCTTCGTTTCCGGACAAAGTAGGGGCACAGGCCACCATTCAGGGCAAGGACATTCATTATGCCTCTGGGCAGTTTACCTTACAAAACCGTAAGCACGAGCTAGGCCATGCTATAGACAATACCCTCAATGGCACCCCTCAGGGCAACACTACCATACAAGGGTACAACATAGACACCACCCGCGAAGAGGTTGCAGACAAAATTATGCATACGCCTTTGCAAAAACAATCAGACGATACTACTCCCGTAGTACAACAAAAAAGCAAAAGTAGCGGAAAAACAGTATTGCAACGCAAAGGAGAGAAAAAAGCATTAAGAACTACCCTGGAACCCAACCCAGACTTGGGGTATAAACGCATGCGCCGAGGAAACCGTAGAGGGTCAGTCAGCAATACTCAGGGATTAAGCACAATAAAGGTAGCTTACCTTCGTGATTATGTAGAAACATGGACTTGGGAAAAGAAGTCTGATAATGACAATAAAAAAGTGCCCCAAAAGGGCAGCTTTTTCATACAAGAATTAATAGCACGAGAAGACGATATACTCAATTGTTTGCCTAAGAAAACTAATTTCAACGCCTGGGTTTCCAAACACCATAAGGCGCTGAAAGCATACCTGTTTAGCTACCTGGGAGTAGGCAACTGTGGCACATTTAGTCAGGTTATTACTGAACAACTGAAAGCAAACACTACTGATCAATGGGTGGTTCAATGCAGCATGGTTTCTGATATGAATTACTATGACCATGCTTTTGTTCTTACCTTGCCTAACAAACCTAAGAGGGTTGAGCTTAACAATGCAATCGTGGGAATAACCCGGAATGGAGGGGAAGTAAAGGATCGTAGAGAGACCGTAAATGTTCTTGACAGAGATATAAACCCTGAAGAGTGTACAGTGGTAGACGGTTGGAATAACTATGAGTTAATGACACTTAAGCAGTTTCAAAATGGGAAAAACCCTTATAATAAGGAGCTGAACAATTCAAATATTCGTGTAGAAAAGAAGCATAAAGCTACTGGCTATGACCCTGTGGCTCCTATAAGGAACATTCTGCAAGACATTGCAAAAAAGTGCATGCAAGACCTGAACCAACAGTTAAAGGAGGATAAGCCACAAATCATCCAAAAGCCTTGGGAGAACTGGACATCGTATCCACGGGTACAAAACTACAAAAAAAAGAAAGATGATGTTCTGGCTGTTTTATCCTCTGATTTTGATAAGGAAAATGCCCCCAAAGAGCAACAAGAACTCCATAGACTTATGTACGACTTTCATGGAAGTAATACTATTAATGATCAAAGACCATTGGCCACACAATTAAAAGACCCAGATACCACGGATCAGGAGCTCGAAAAGTTGCTGCAAGGTGCTGTAAATTTTGATGATGATACAAAGAAAACCGTAATAAAGAGTTTCGACTGGGACAGGCTAGGAGAAATACCAAAAATAGTTAACACTTACCTATTTGCGATGGTATTTATGGGTAACTCTAACTCTACCTCTATGACAGAATTGTTTCTTCAAACAATAAATAATGATGCCAACAAGGTTATCAAAATTTTAGGTGGCGAAAAGGACTACAGAGCAATCCTTAAGATCGTCAAAGAAGAGAAGAGAAAGCTATTAAACCAAGTACTGAATAACAACAATGACAACAGTAATTAGTACACCTACTCCTAAATTTGTAAAGTCTATTTTATGTTTTTTGTTCAGTATGCATCGAAATTTAAAAACCAAACCATGCTAGTTCACTGTGGAATAAATTTTGAAATTCGTCAGAAAACAAAACTCACTTAAGTGTTCTATTTAAGAGCAAATGTACTGGTTTTATGCCAACATTGCATTTTAGGGTAAAGCGGTAGCGCTCAACAAAACTGTGTTTTTTCAAAAATGTATATTGGTTATCAGTACTTTATGATTTTTTGACATGGTTCATTGAACAGACTCACAAAAACAGCCTAAAAGTTATCTTTTAGGCTGTTTTTGTTATTTTAGTTTATTTATGGCTTATTTTTTTCTGCGCCGTCTCTTACCCCCATTTTGTAGTTGTGTAAGCCGCTGTTTATAAGCTTCAATAGAGGCCTCTCTTTTTACAAGTTCCCGTTTTAAGTCCATCTCTGCGCGCTTCGATTTTGCAAGCATATTATGCAATAGCTTTTTTTGACTTTCTCTTATCTCTTTGGCTTTTTCTTCTTCTTGCAATTTAATTTCTTCTACTTCCTGATCTTTGGTTCGTAGTTTTTCTTGGGTAACAACCAGCTGGTCTATACTTTTCTGTAGGTCACGTTCTGCTTTTCTCAGTTCATCTGCTTTATTTTTCAGTTCCAGTTCCTGAGACTTAAGTAAGTTAACATTTCGGTTTACCACCATAATCATACGTTTTTTACCCAAATCAAAAGCATTCATTTGAACTTCTGCATTGATGGTTTCACCTTGAATGGTTTCATATTGCCACTCAAAAATAGTGGCTCCTGTATCAAGGGTTTTCTTGACATGTGCTTTCAATAGTTCACTAGACCTTTGCCCATCGGCTTGCTCATTGGGAGAGTAAGAGTCAGGCATGCGGTCTATCATGTCTACCTTATCTTTTACCCCAAACATACGCAAGGCTGCATCATTACAGTCTATAATCAGGTTGTTCTCTATCAACCAGATGGCATCACGGTGGCGTTGATAAACCACCGTTTTCATGTCCATTTCACGCTGCGCCTGCTTAAGCTCTTCCAGGTTTTTACGTAATGTCTCTTCTCGTTTTTCTACACTCTCACGTTTTCTTTTTTCATCTTCGAGTGCCTTCTCCAGTTCTGTCTTTTGTTTGGTAATCTTTTGGTTTTGCCTTTCTACCTCATTTTGAGTCGCTACCAACTCTTCAAGATTCTGGCGCATTTCTTCTTCCTGAGTTTTCATCTGTTCACCCAGTTGTACCGACTCTAGTAATAGTTGCTCTGTACGTTTACTTGTTTTGATAGAAGCGAATGTAGAAGCAATGCTTTCTCCAAGTTTTTCAACAAAATCAATTTGAAAAGGTTGGAACTGATAAAAAGATGCTAACTCTACTACTCCAAAAATCTCATCGTTCAATTTAAGCGGCACAATCAAAATACAACGAGGGTTTGAGTCACCCAAACCAGAAGTAATGTTTACATAGTCATTGGGTACATCAGTAATATACACCGTGCTGCCTTCTTGAAAAACCTCTCCAACCAGTCCTTCTCCTTTATGAATGACTTTGTCTACATACTTACGTTTTTCGAAAGCATAGCTTGATAGTAGTTCAAGGTATGGAGAGTCGCCTTGGCGATCGTTCACAATAAACAATCCACCTTGGTTGGCATTAGTATATTTTACTAGGTTGGCAATAATATCATACGTAAACTCTTCTACTGCCCGATCTTTATCTTCACGCAAAATATTGGCAAACTTGGCCAAACCTTCAGATATCCAGTTACGCTGTCGGTCACTTTCTGCCACCTGACTCATTTTGTCACGCATCTCAAGCAACGCCCCCGTCAGTCGGTCGGCTCTTTGTAGCCCATTATCAACGCTTAATTGATACTCTACATCTAGTTTACCCTCACCTATAGCAGTAATAAAGTCAGTTGCATTCTGGAGGTTTTCAAATAATGTATTGATTGCGTGGGCTACCTTACCCAGTTCATCTTCTCTTTTGTAAGGCACACGTTGTTCAAAGTCGCCTTCGCTAATAATATCATCAATTTTGGCAATTTTTGATACCGGTCCTATTACTACATAATCTATGTAGAGATAACCTAAAAACAATAAAACAATATTGGCACTAAAAAGAGCAATGAGAATGTTTCGACGCTTGTCGTGTTTGTCAGTAAAATACCTTAAATCAGCCTGTACCAGCTTGCTATCCTTTTCGTACATATCGGATGAGTTTTCAAGCAAGTATTCTATGGCTTTTCTGACGTTTGAGTTGAGCGTTTGGGTTTTATCATCAATGGTTTTGAGATTTGCTACAACCTCAGCATTTTTTTTGTAGAGTTTCCAGGTTTCCTTTACTACACCAAGCGTAATTTGCACCGCTTTAGGAGCTGGCTTGTCAATATGCACTTGTTCATTATCTACATCAACATATCCCCCTTTTTCAAGTGCCATCAAATAGCTATTATGTTTATCTACAGCCTGCTTCAATTTTGTTTTTAACTCAGGGAGGTTATCTCTTCGGTTTTTGATTTCTAAAGCATACAACGCTATTTGCTGCGATAATGCTCCATTTTTTCCGGCAATATTTATGGTTTTTTCCGAAATTTCAATCAAAGAGTTATTATAGTATTGTACATACAAAAAGTTTCCTGTGATGATGCCTGTTAAGAAAATAACAAACAAGGTTAACTTTAAACGAATAGATAGGTTTTGTATGTTTTTTATCCTCTTAAGCATATTTCATTTCTTTTTCAATTGCTTTCCGTCTTGTAAAAGGGTGTTGTTAGTCGAGTCTTAGTCTGCGCTAATTTCAAAAAAAAAAATCAGTACTGCTATTCTTTAAGTAGCTTTTTCGCAGTAAACAGGAGATTATTTTTGATTAGGTAATATAGTGAAAATCACGCCAAACTTAATATAAGAATCAATAATTTTACTTTACAGGCTTAGTCAGCTATAAGGTAATGATATGCTTGTTGGCTTCTTACATTATGTTTGTAAGCCTGGTTGTTCTTCCCAAACATCTCTGCCATTAAATAATGAAAGATTTTGACGGTTCAATGATTCAAAAGACAACCTTATGTATATAAGTGTAAATAATGAAAGATTTAAGTTGCGCTTATTGACTAAAAAAAAAAGAATAACTTATAAATTACAAACTAATGTATAACTTTGCAAGTCTTTTGGAAGAAAGATCCAAAGCACTACTTATACATTGCTCAACTTTCTTCTAAATAGTCATAAGGTTCTTTTAGGAGTGGACAAAAAATAACTTTTCATATTTAAAGGTAATTTTTCCTCTTGGCATTTTATTGCTCTGGCAGTTCCGCCGGGATTGCACGCTTTTAGCCAAAGGCAAAGCTCCTATTCTAATGTATATCAAAACCTTAGAGCTTGTTTAAATTTTCGCGTTTAGTGTGATTTTCGATGAGTTTTGTGCTCAGATGCGTTAAATTTTGAAGTAATAGCAGCGCTATTGCTGATAAATTTAGCAATATATGAGTGCAAAAATCGCGTAAAACGCCTTTTAGGTGAATTTTAAACAAGCTCTTAGCTACTGCGTGATCTTTTTTAAAAGAAGTCAGGGGGAGTAAAGCATAAGAAATTTAGTTTACGGTGTACTTATATACAAAAAATAAGCAAAACCAGTTTGGGATTCCCTTTCTCTTCTACTCTTTGTTGAAAAACACAAAGTAATGAAGGTTTGCTGGCTTTTTATCATCCCCATTTTAACGGGAAAATTTTTATACAAATGAAAATTAATAAGCTATCAGTCATTATTCCAGCTTATAATGAGGAGAAAACAATTCACCTTATTCTTAACAAGGTAAAAGATGTTCAGCTGTTAGATAATATCAAGAAAGAAATTGTAATTGTTAACGACTGCTCTAAAGATGGCACTGAAGAGGCTATTCAGAAATACATAGAGGCAAATCCTGAGCTTCATATTAGTTATTTTAAACACGAAAAAAACCAGGGAAAAGGTGCTGCCCTACACACAGGTATCCAAAAAGCCAGTGGAGAATACCTGATTATTCAGGATGCCGACCTGGAGTATGACCCCCGCGAGTATAATATGTTGCTTAAACCTGTACTTGAGGGTTTTGCTGATGTAGTATATGGTTCAAGGTTTATGGGACACAACCCTCACCGAATTCTCTTCTTTTGGCATACCATCGGCAATAAATTCCTGACCTTTCTATCTAACATGTTTACAAACCTTAACCTGTCAGACATGGAGACTTGCTATAAGTTGTTCAAAACTGATATGATTCAAAATATCAATCTAAAAGAAAAAAGGTTTGGGTTTGAGCCTGAAGTAACGGCCAAAGTATCCAGAATAAAAAACGTGAGAATTTACGAAGTAGGTATTTCTTATTATGGGCGGACTTATGCTGAAGGCAAAAAAATTAACTGGAAAGATGGTTTCAGAGCAATTTACTGTATCCTTAAATATAACATCTTTTCAAGAAAATAATATTACGCTTTAAAATTAGACACTCTAAACAATTATATTTTACTCACAACATATCATGGGTTTATTCAAAAAAAGACAAAAAAAACTTGACTCACAGGAAGTAGGCTTGGACATAGGTATGATTTTTCTCAAGTTTTTCTTAGATACAGAATACCTTCACTATGGGTTTTGGGAAAATGGGCTCGAGCCCGAAGTAAAAAACTTGCGTGCTGCTCAAATCAACTATACCAATCATTTGTTTAGTCACATTCCCGAAGGAGTAAAAACAATTTTAGACGTAGGCAGTGGTACAGGCAAAGTAGCAGAGCAACTAATAAAGAAAGGCTATCAGGTAGATTGTGTATCACCCTCCAAACGTTTGACAGCCCGGATTAAAGAGTTACTAAGCGACAAAGCAGAAGTTTTTCATGGACGCTACGAGGATGTAAAAATTGATAAAAAATATGACTTGGTCCTTTTCAGCGAAAGCTTTCAGTATATTGACATGCAAACCAACTTTGAGAAGTCAGCACAGTACCTCAAAGAAGGCGGACATATTTTAATTTGTGATTTTTTCAGGTATCAGGAGCACAACCATCGCCCATTGGGGGGAGGACACTGGCTAGACCAATACAAAGAAATTTTAGCCAAGCACCCATTTGATATAATCAAAGATGAGGACATTACTGACAAAATTGCTCCTACAATGACTGTAGTAAATACTTTTACGATGGAAGCTATTCGTCCTTCGTTTGAACTAGGAATGGATTTATTCCAGGATCGTTTCCCAAGAATACATCGTTTTGTAAACTGGAAGTTTAAGAAAAAACTAGCAGGAACTAGGGAAAAACATTTTAAAGGCGAACGTAACGAGGCAAATTTTAAGAAGTTTAAAACTTACCGATTGATATTGTTACAAAAGCGCGCTCATTAGTCAGTGTATATATAATGTGATCAGTACCTGTAAACTTATGTTACAGGTATTGGTACTACTTATATCAAAAAAAATGTATTTGGCGCACGCTGCTACACAACAAAGAGACGAAAAGAATAAATGATAAAGAAGTATATAAATTATTTACCTTTTGTAGGCATTGGCATCGTATATATTGCTGGTGCTTTTTTAGATGTAATGGATATTGACGCCTCTCAATATGCTGCTATGTCAAAGGAAATGATGGAAACTGGCGAATACCTGCAGGTAAAAGAGCGCTCGCAAGACTACCTTGACAAGCCCCCTTTATTGTTTTGGGTTTCCGCTTTGTTCTTTAAGTTATTTGGAGTATCAAACTTTGTATTCCGAATTGTCCCCATTATAGCTTCTTTTATAGGGTTTTATGCTACTTATCGCTTAGGTAAGCTTTATTACAATACCAGAATAGGCTACCTGGCGGCACTGGTGCTGGCCTCTTGTCAGGCAATGTTTCTGATGAATCATGACATACGCACTGATACTATGCTCACTGCAGCTACTATATTTGCTATCTGGCAAATTGCAGAGTTTAATGAGTATAAAAAATGGCTCAATCTTATTCTCGGCTTTGTAGGCATTGGTATAGCTATGCTTGCCAAAGGTCCCATAGGGTTGATGGTACCTGTGCTGGCCTTTTCGGTGCACTTTATTCTCAAACGTAGCTGGGCAAGCTTTTTTCGTTGGCAATGGTTGGTAGGACTCGTTATTGTGGCATTGATGTTACTTCCTATGAGCATTGGTTTATATATGCAGTTTGACGCTAACCCTGCTTATGCAAACCATCCAGACAAAAGTTCTGGACTCTACTTTTATTTCTGGAAACAAAGCTTTGGTAGGCTTACTGGCGAAAACACTTTTGCTTCCAATGATGCACAAAACCCTCCTATATACTTTTTAGCTCAAAATTTTTTATGGAGTTTTCTACCTTGGGTATTGATCTTTGTACCTGCGCTTTTTCAAAATATTCGCCAATTATTCCGACAAAAATTCAAAATATCGAATAATAATAAGCATAAACAATTGCCAGAAGGGATTACTACTGGGGGGTTTGTTTTACCGTTTCTAGCTTTGTCACTATCCTCATATCAGTTACCTCACTACACCTTTGTTGTATTTCCACTGGCCGCTATTATACAAGCTCGTTATTTACATAAGGTATTGTATGAGCCAGCCTATAGGAGTAAATGGATGCGGGTAAATATGGGGCTACAGATTTTTACTATCATTATCCTTTGGGCACTGGCTATCATTCTTTCAACCTGGGCTTTTCCTTTGCAAAATATACTCACATGGGGAGTAGCTATTGCAGCCCTGGCTGTTAGTGTGTACTTTCTTATTACCCGAAAAAATGCATTTCAAGCTCTTATTATGCCCTCACTGATGACTATCATGGGAGTTAACTTTTTAATGAATGCCCATGTATACCGTAACCTATTTGAGTATCAAACAGGCTCAGTTATATCTAAATATGTGGCACAAACAAGAGAAATCAAACTCAACCGTTTTTATGTATTTGGGCAAGATTTGCACTTTGGTTCGCTTGACTTTTACCGTTCGGGGTTTACAAAAGATTTAGTAAACTCAAAAGATTTATTAGATTTGGCAAAAGAAGGTACATGCTGGATTTACACTAACGAGAAAGGTTTGGCAGAAATTAAAAACCTACGGCAGAAGACAACAGTGATCAAAAAACTTAAGAAATTTCCAGTATCTATGATCACGCTTCCCTTCTTAAACCCTGAATTAAGAGACAAAGAAGTAACAAAAGTATTTTTGGTGAAGTTCTCTTTGACTAAATAATATTTTGTCTAAACTGATATATCAACAACAATAACTAAGGCCTGGCTAATATTACGAATTTAACAAATATATGACATAAGCCTAACTCCACTAAGTATACCTCGTATAAAAAATAGGAGTTTTATTATTTCACATGTTCTTAAATTTATTTAGTAGCTATGCCAAAAACAGCATTTTGGAAACTACCCTTTGCGAAGCAAAATCACTTCATTGAAACTTCTATCGAAGAATTTTCAAACCAGAGCTATGAGAACGTTTCGGTCAAGTACATCAGCCAACAAATTGGAATAGCCAAAGGTACTCTTTACAAGTACTTCGAAAACAAAAAAGACTTGTACTTGTTTTTGGTCGAGTACGCCATTACGAAGAAATATCAAACCATTGATCGCTTACTGCAACAGTCCAATGAAGATGAATTATCTGAAGTTTTATTACAAATCTACACAAGCACAGCGCGGTTTGAGGTTGATTTCCCAGTATTGAGTCGTTTTTTGTATTGTGTACACCGCGAACATCCTCACCACGAGCTAGGCAACCTCCCCCAATTATTAAAGAAACAAGCTTGTAACCATTATCGGGCAATCTTGCATGATCAACAACAAAAAGGCAATGTTAGGTCAGACATTCCGTTAGAAATGTTAACATTTTTCGTAGTACAACTTGGTTGGGGCATTAGAGATTATTTTTTAAATAATCATTCATCAGCTTTTATCGAAAATGAAAGTTCTAAAAGCAAAACAGGGGCTAGTTTAAGAGAAATCGCACATAGTTTTGCTTCACAACTGACTTTGTTGGTAAACGAAGGAATAGCTTGAAAACTACTTTCGTTTTATACCTAATCTACACTGTACTACTCCTTCTGCCAGTTATATCACTCCTCTATCATTTTTTGCCTCTTCTAAGTATTACTTTTTTATAGTGAAACTTGCATCCCACATTTCCTTAAACTTTTTTATTAAAAAAACAAGAACTTTACGACAAAGTTATCGTTAAGACATACGGACTAAGAACACATGAGGGCCTTCTTTGATTTATCATATAATAAAATACTCTTCAGAACGTACTAAGGGTGTTTTTAATAAAAAAGTGCAAATTTAACTACACCACAACTAAACACATGAACAAAAAAACAAAAATATTATTTGTCATTTACCTAATTGTAGCTCCTACTGTATACTTTATTTCTTCGGCACATACGCCAAGCAAGCAACAAAAGGTAAAACAACAATTTGTCAGCCAACTGCCAAACAATGCAAAAGATCAGTATACAGCCATTGCTTTTATAAATGATGATGCACGCCAATACCAACATGTTTTAACCAAAATATTTAAAGGTAAGAAAATAAAAACAGTTTTTTTTGTGGCAGAGCACCAACAAAAGGTGGCTACCCATGCATCTTTGAAAAGCCAACAAGGGATGTATGCAAACAATCGTTTTTTTAAAAAGGCAGGTATAAAAATTGACAACGAAACTCCATCTATGCAACTATTTATTGTTGACAAACAACACAAATTGGTGCTTCATAAAAAGTACAACAACCCATACACCATTCAACCAAAACAATTGTTTTCTTATTTGAAAACCCTATAAAGAAAGCCCTTGCTGTTAACAGTAAGGGCTTTCTTTATAATAAGATATATATCTGCTTTTTTTAATCATCACTCTCATCAATGGTGACTTCAGGTTCACCAAAATTCACAATCATTCCAATTCTAAAAGTATCTGACAATGGGTGTTGGTGCTGCGCAGTTAAAACATAAGAAACATCTACCTGTACAGCTTTATACTTTACCCCCATGCCTAAAGTAAAAAAGCGACGATCACCTTTGGTGGGGTTTTCAGAAAAGTAACCCAAACGAGCAGCCACTGTATTGTCATACCAATACTCTAGCCCTACTGCCCAAGTAATTTCCTGCAATTCTTCGCGCCAGCCTTCTGGAGCATCAGCAAAAGATTCGACAATGCCTCTAATCACAGGTTTATCTTGAGTGCTTCCTTTAATAATTACACCTTCTGGGGTAACTACCGGAGGAGAAGGTACCAACAACTTATTGAAATCTACTCCAACTGTCAATAACTGAAGAGCGTCTAAATGCAAGCCAACAGAAGTGCCTAACCGAAAGTTGGTTGGTATTACTCCTCTTATTGCTTTATCATTATATGAAATTTTAGGTCCTATGTTAGAAATATGCGCACCTACTGCCCAATCTACTGGAACGGTGCCAAAATTTCCTTCATTTTTATAAAAGACAGAAATATCTCCTGATCCAGTGGCTCCTGCCTGGTTTTGGAGTTGAGTGGCACTCAATACATCGGCAGTAACATTAGAGTGGATAAAGCGACCACTAACCGCCGCACTAAAATGATTGGATAATTTGCGGGAGTAGGCAAAGGTAACGGCAAATTCACGGGGAGAGACTTGCTGACTGATTTGTCCGGAGGCGTTTACAAAATCTAAATCTCCTAAATCAAAATAACGTACTGCAATGCCCATGCTTTGATTCGAAGAAATCTTATAGTTACCCGTCAGATGATAGAGATAAAGTCCTTCTGTCATCACCTGTAACCAAGGGGTTTGAGCAAATGAAAACGAGGCTTTGTTGTCGATAAAAGCTAGTTTGGCAGGGTTCCAATATATGTCATTTACATCTGACTTGGTAGCCACCCCTACTTCTCCCATTCCTGTACTTCGCGCATCAGGTGCTATAGTGAGAAAGGGTACTGCGCTTCTTACTGCTCTTTGTGAAGTATTTTGCCCAATGAGAGTGGTAAAGTTTTGCCTTTGAACCTGACCATAAGCCTGAGTGATCATAACCAATGCCCATACAAATAATGTGGCAGATTTATGCAGCATTATCACAATGTTTAATTTTACAAAACAGTTCTCTACAAATGATTTTTATAGCCAACTGCTCTAGTAATCATATCGAGCCTATTTATACCCATTAATTGATGGCTAAAGACTAAAATTTTCTTCAATACCATCAATGCTTTTAGTAACATGTCTACCCATGGATGGGGCTTCGGTAAACCTTAGCAATAGCTATCTGGTTTAGCTTAAAACTTCTTTGCCTTGTCTAACTTCGAAATTTTTTCTAAAACCTGGACGCTTACTTTGAACAAATTACTTAGCGATGGATACAATTGGTTTTTAATGATTACCTGTGTTCCGAATATTAATTAACAGTAGAGGTGTATATCTATAGAGTAAGGTTTTAGAGATTTGGAAAAACTTTAAAGGATGAAATCAGGTCCAGCCTAACATCACCTAAAATGATATTCAGATAAGCTTTTTGTAGATAATACATATTCTGAAATAGGGTAACAAGATTGCTACCAAGTCTATTTGGGCAGTTGTATTATGTCTTTGTATGTGGTTAGAGGAAAAACACATAATATGCTTTTCACTATGATATTCAAAGTTAAAATATAATTACGTATGTAAGTTCGTTTCAAATATATTGTTCTTAAAGATAAAGTATTTTGTGGCATATTCATAGAAACAGCTACAAATACTCTACTGAGTGCAAATATAAATACGATAAATTCAATTATATAATATATTTGCCATAAATATTTCTTATAAGTAAAAATACAAGTGTTTATATCGTCAAATCACTCTTTAATTTAAGTTTAATTGCTTGAGGTTTACCCAAAACAACACTAATTGATGTGTTATAATAGTATAGAGTTGTTTGAGCAACCCTCTCCCCTACAACCACTGCATAAATAAAAGTCAGTCTAATTTGCTGTTTAATTGATAGAGCTTAAAATTAAATATAAGCCACAAAAACAATTCAGTACAAAACAACCCCAAAACTGCCCCATATCCAGCAAAGTTATAAATCAATATCAAACTTAATATAATATGAAAAACGGCCCCTATCATTGACAAAACAGTATATGTAAACTCTTTGTTCGTGACTAATAAAACCTGGCAAGCAGGCAAATTAGCCACTGCCAGCAGTGGAGTAAAGCTCAATATTTGCACAAAAAATGATACCTCAGGCAATACTTTACCAGCAAAAAGATACACTACTTCAGGGGCAAAAAAATAAAGTATGCCTGTGGCTGGCACCACAAAGACCAATATTAACTGCAAAAATCTTTTAAAAAAATGTTTCAACTCCCATAACGACTCGTTGGCAAGTTGTGCTACTCTAGGGTAAATACTTTGATGAATCACAACTACTGCTTGCCGTGCAATCATAAATATACGATCGGCAATACTATATAAACCTAAAGTTTCATTCGTAGCAAACAAACCCATAATAATCACCGTAGAATTAAAGGTAATAATGTTGGTAATGTTTGCCACAAACAAGTGGAAGTCTTGTCGCAATATATGACAAATAGATTGATAAGAAGGCTTATAGAAACGAACTTTAAAACGAACAATCATTACTCCCCACGCACCCAAGCCAGCAATCATGCTACCCAAACCCCAAAACAAATTGATGAAAATATAGTCTGACTTTTGGTGTACAAACAATACAATCCCTACAATCAAAAGGATTTTGGCGAATAAATTAAAATAAACAAGGTAGGGCATTTTCTCAATCCCTTGAAAAAACCATACAGGTAATAAAATTTGCCCTAATACAATGGCAAAACTACCATAAATCAGTCGGCTATTATTACCCAAAAACGGGATCGCTTGCACTAATAGAAACAATAAAAAAAAAGATACTAACCCCAAAAAGATTTGTGTATAAAAAAAATCACTTACTTTTTGAATACACTCTTTAGGTTTGGTTTTGTATAAACGGGCTATTTCACGCGGGGCAGACAATGAAAAACCGTAGTTGGTAAATACCACCAGGTAGAGCATCAGACTTTGAGCAAAAATGAGTAAACCAAAGTTGTCGGTACCTATCAAACGTATAATATAAGGATAGAGTAGCCAGCCAAGGACAAGGTTACTTAATTTCAAAAAAGACATTGAAGCAAAATTTTCAATCATCTTTTTATCAAAAAACAATATTTTACCTATATATCTCAAACTATCATTGTGATTATACTACCTGTACTATATCTACTAAAAAACGCTTAATAAAACACCAGACACTTCACTTTAAAAACAAAATGATGGTCTGAATTTCGCATAATTTTTGATAAAACCCTTCAATATCTACCACTAGGTTACTTTTATGGAAGTGATTATGCTTAAAAACCAAAAAGCGTAGCTTTAACTTTATATATTCATATTTTTTCATGTATGTTCAATTTACGTAGCTCAAGCTGATGAATATGCAGAAAAACTATTCAAACTAGTTATACTAATGTTGGCGACCATTGATATTTGCATGGCTAATTCTTTTATGTATCATACTGACTTTCAGGTACAGGCACCTATTATTACCTACAAGGGGCCTATTACGCATGAATTAATTGCCAAAATTAAGGGTTATATTCAACGCACCTTTAAAAAAACCAAAGTCCACTACAAGCTATTAGCAATATTTATAGAGTTAGCTCAAAATGTAATTGTTTACTCAGAGGAACAAAACACGTTTATTGGCAACGAATCGGTAGGCACCCTTATTATAGACGAACGGGATGATTGCTACTTACTTATTACAGGCAATACTGTAAGCAACTCCTCTGTAGAAACACTTCTCGAACGTTGCGAATACATTAATTCTTTGGACAGAGATGGGCTCAGAAAGTTTAAACGAGACTTACGCAAGAAAGACAAGGATCAGAAAAATAAAAGGGCAGGTATTGGATTAGTACAAATGGCGCTGCTCTCTGGACACGGACTACAGGTAATAGCAGAGAGAATAAACGATGAATTTACCTATCTTGGGTTTTGTGTAAAAGTGATGAAATAAGCTTTATCAGACTATCACCTTGCAATCATATGCTTCAAAAGAAAGATCCTTCCCATTTTCTATTTTTAAAGCTATTTTTTTTATATTTATGATCTAAACCTTACATTATCATAAATAATAAAATGATTATTCATTGATTATTATACCTCACCAATTAAAGTAAGATGGGTAATGTATATAAAAGAATAAATAAAGGTTAGATCATGAAAGATTTGTATATAGAAGGGACCAAAGGAGTGTTTTTCACACCAACTATACGTTTGAACGCCAAAACGGGCAAGTGTGAGATTCTAGGTGAGTCATACATTGAGGATGCACCTCAATTTTATGAGCCTATCCTTAACTGGATTGACACTTATGTCAAAGAGGTTAAGGGGACACTTACGTGGGATTTTCGTCTGGTATATTTCAATACAAGCTCTTCTAAAACTATATTGAATCTTTTGCAAACACTTAAAAACTATGAAAAACAAGGGGGCAAGGTAGTGATTAACTGGTATTATCCTGATGATAACGATGACTTGCTTGCCGAAGGTGAAGATTTTATAGAAGATAGTGGTTTGCAAATTAACTTGATTCCTTATATACTTGAAGATGAAGACGAAGAAGAAGATGAATTTACCCTAGATTAAACGTTTATCAAAGAACAAAATTAAAACAGCCCCATCAGTATTTTTATTGATGGGGCTGTTATGTTATTACGTAGCTTGTGTATTTGTATTTTTACCTTACGCCAAACGGTGGTTGATATGGTTGATGTAAAACAATACTAAACTGCTCCTGTAAAACCTGCAAAAACTCTTGCTCATTGGCTAGTGCAACTACGGTTTGTTCTTTGCCCACGCGGGTTTTAAAGTTCAAATCACTTAAAGTGATGCGTCCTTGTGGGGTAGAAACAGAACAAACCCGATTGTGTGTAAAATGGGTATCAGGCGATGTTTGCATATAATGACAAGCACCCTTAAAATCATCTAGTTGGCGAGGGGTTAAGGTAAACTTCCACCAATGCTTATAATTTGCACCTCCATCGTCCGATACAGCATATTGATAATATGTCTCATCTAGTTGCTTTAGGCGATAATACCGCCCTTTTTGCACTTGAACTTTGTCTGGTACAAACTCAATCGGATAAACGAAGTTATCACCAAACCCTACATCTACCAACCACCTTTTACCCTCTAACGCCACCAAATTAGTCAAATGCCCTAGTGGTATACCATAGTCGCCCTGATCGTTGATGACGGCAGCTGCTAGTATAGTAACATCAAACCCTATTTGCCTAAGTGCCCAGTTGAACAGGCCATTTAACTCAAAACAAAACCCTCCCCTGTTGTCATTCACTATTTTTTTGTAAAACTTTTCTACGTCCACCTCTATGTAACGGTTGTAATGAATGTCGAGATTTTCAAAGGGTACTTGGTGCATGTGAGCATAGTGAAGTAACCTTAAAGTTTCTAAGTTGGCCAAAGGCAATTTACTTCCTTTAAAACCTATTCTATGAAGGTATTTTTGTAAATCCATTGCGTTGGTTTGCCTTTATATATTTTTGGTCAGGTCATTCTTCTTCTTTTGTACCCGCCAAGGTGGGTTAATTCGGTTTTCACCTGCATAATAAAGACATACTACATTACCGTCAGGGTCGTTGATATGAGCTTCGCGCCAAAGGTAGCGTTTGTCGGTGGGCAACTCGGTAAACTCTAGCCCGGCAGTTTGTAACTTGGCTACCTTAGCATCTAAATTGTCACATTCAAAATATACCTTCGTACCATTTTGTGGGATCGCTTCATTGCGGAGGGCTACCGAAAAGGTAGCCTGCCCATGGTGCACCAAAAAGCGGGCATAGTGGGGCGTGTCTACTATAAGCTCAAGACCTAATGTAGTATAAAAATCAACTGACTTTGCAATATTGGTACTCGATACTGTAATTTGATTGAGGTTCATAGTTATCAATGTTTATTATCATAACTCACGTCAAGCGTGTGATTTGTTTTTTTTAAAAAAAGCCAACCTAAACAGTTTAAATCGTTTTTTGTTGGCAAGACATTGCCGACTTGTATCCTGTTGAATAGCTAAGAATCCATGTAACTTGGCAATTACAGAATATCAGCTATTATTTAACCAGGCAGAAAACATCCAAACTGTTTTTTCTTGAGTAGCAATAAAGTCGCTCAGCATTGCTACAGTTCCTTCATCGTGTAAATCGGCGGCGTACTCTAATGCTTGGCGCTCTATAGTAATGAGTGTTTGCATACTTTGTATTAGCATATTTACTGCTTCTTGGTCTTCCAGTACATTTTTACCTTCAGCAATTTGGGCGCGCTCCAAATAATCAGAAAAAACGTGTAAAGGAGTAAAACCCAAAGTAAGTATACGCTCAGCAATTTGATCTATTTTTTCCTGAGCATCGGTATACAACTCTTCAAACTTAGCATGTAACTCAAAAAAGTTTTTTCCTTTGATATTCCAGTGAAAACCACGCAGGTTTTGGTAATGAATCTGGAAATTTGCCAATAGTTGATTCAGGTCATTTGCCAATTTTCCGGCTTGTTCTTTATCCAGGCCTATCAGATTTAGTTCTGCTGTTATCATGAGTTATATATTAAATTAATAGATTTTATTTATCACAAAACTAATTCTTATAGACTCACAAATCAAATCAATAATTATTATGTTTCCATAGAGGTAAACTATATTTGTGAATAGATTAAATCATTAGCAATATTATGGTAAGCCTTATACAACTTGAATATATAGTAGCAGTAGACACTTACAGGCACTTTGCTACGGCAGCAGAGAAGTGTTTTGTTACACAGCCTACCCTCAGTATGCAAATCAAAAAGATGGAGGAAGATTTAGGAGTCGTTGTATTTGACCGCAGCAAACAACCAGTAGTGCCAACTGATGTAGGCAAACTAATTATTGAACAAGCCCGAAACACGCTTCGTGAATCAAGCAAAATTCAAGACATTGTACAACAGTTTCAGAACAATGTAACAGGAGAACTTAAGGTCGGTATTATTCCAACATTAGCACCTTATCTGCTGCCTTTATTTGTGGGTAGCTTTACCAGAGAATACCCCAGCATACAGCTCCAGGTGTATGAGCTACTTACCGAAGAAATCATAGACCATTTGCAAAAAGATTTGCTGGACGTAGGTTTGCTGGTCACCCCTTTGCGGGAAAAAGGAATGGTAGAAAAGCCTATTTTTTATGAAGAGATTATGGTGTATACGAGCAAAGACCACCCTATTTTAACCAACCAACAGTTACGTCCGAAAGACATTGCCAGCGAAGAGCTTTGGATGCTAAATGATGGGCATTGCTTTTATAATCAGGTGGCCAACTTGTGTGGGTATCAGGAACAAGCTCAAAAACAACAAACTTTTAACTACAGGAGTGGTTCGCTGGAAACTCTCAAAAAAATGGTAGAAGTAGAAGGTGGGTTTACCTTGTTGCCTGAACTTGCCACGCTGGATTTACCATCAGGCAAACAAGCTCAAATACGTCGTTTTGAACCAGAAAAACCCTTACGTGAGGTAAGCCTGGTGTATGTACGCAACTTTGCCAAAATCAAATTGTTAGATTTATTGTTTGAGCATATTGCCCAAAATATACCACAAGATATGCACAACAAAGATAAGGGCAAAGTAACTGAATGGAGGTAACTATTGGTAGATGGGAGGGTTACAGTTTATGCAAAAATTGGCTGTTTTATTTTCAACAGTAAAACAGCACTCGCCTTCAACCCAATTATAAGCCAGTTAAAAAAGCGATTTTGTAATCCTTCGTGAACTTTCCCTCAATTCATCTATATTTGTGCCCTGTCTTAAACACTTCTTTCAATTGAGTTGTAGGATATTTTGTATCCAGTGGCTTGTTTAAAAGTCAGCGTCTGGGCTAAAAAAGTAATTTTCAATTCAAAAGACAGGCTTTAAGCAAGCGTCAAGGTTAACCAATGGGAAAAATCTACACTTGATGATTCCTTTGAAGTCTCACTCAAAAACAAGCTTATAACTTAGCTGTAGAGGTAACCTGACCATAAGTTTGCTACAAAACACACTGGATATGAAAGAGTCAAACAAGCATTGATGCCTTACAACTTGCATTATTTTAAACAAACAAAATGAGCGAAACTACTACTCCTCAAATAGGTATCATTATGGGCAGCAAGTCAGACCTGCCCGTGATGCAAGACGCAGCCGATATACTCAAAGAACTGGGTGTGGCTTATGAAATAACCATTGTATCGGCACACCGTACCCCTCACCGTATGGTAAACTATGCCGAAAGTGCTCAAAAAAGAGGGCTTAAAGCTATTATAGCTGGGGCTGGTGGAGCTGCTCACTTGCCTGGCATGGTGGCCTCTATGACTACCTTGCCCGTGATTGGTGTACCTGTAAAATCAAGCAACTCTATAGATGGTTGGGACTCTATCTTGTCAATTTTGCAAATGCCCAATGGTGTACCAGTGGCTACAGTGGCGCTCAACGCTGCCAAAAATGCGGGTATTCTGGCAGCTCAAATGGTGGGCGCTTTTGACCTCAATGTGCAAGTCAACCTACAAAACTATAAAATAAGCCTTGCCAATAAGGTAAAAAAAGACGCACTAGAGTTAGGTGGTAAAGATGAATTTTAGCATCAATGGTAAAAGCTGATAGCGATCTAACCCACAATACCTCACTGCCAAGACAAAATTTAAATGAGCCTTGAACTTTGCCTAAACTACCTAAAACAATTGAAAGCTTTTAAAATCTGATTTTTTCAATTAATTTGAATTATATTTAGTTACAAGCATCTAGCAACAAGCTTCAAGTATACATAGTATAAAAAGTGTCTATTTTTATTGCTTTGCAAAGAGGTTAAAAATAAATAAGACTTCATTGCTTGTCGCTTGAAGCTTGCTACTAGTGCATCAGGGACTAAGTTACTCACATATTATTTGGCGACTTATTTAATCCCTAATGCACTAGTACTCTGGCTTCTAAGTAGGTAAAGTAGAAATTTTGATGGATTAACTACGTTGAGCTCGCGAAAAGCTCGGTTTTGGTTACTGACGATCTTCAAAATTTATCCCGCAGGGAACTAAGCCGTAGCTATGGGATATTTAGCCTGTGGCAGAGCTCAGCACAGCGAAGCTGTAGCTATCGGTTTTTAAGAGAAGCTAGTGAACAAAAGGCGTGAAATAGCGCTTTACTTATGTAGTGTCCAGAGTACTAGATAACACCTACGCAATCAAAGACCAATTAATGATTTAAAACTATGAGCGAATTTAAACCTTGTGGCTGCGATAACGGCTACTTTTTTCCATCTAACCTTGACGAATGCCCCTATTGCGAAGATGGACAGGGTGGCGGCAATGTTCAGGAAATGCCTCCTTCTATGCCTAACATGGGCAATCAGGGTTTTGACGATGACAGCGACTTTAATCCTGGCCAAGGGGGTGGCTTTGGTGGTTTAGACAAAACCAAGCTTGACACTGGCGGAGGAGGAGGTATGTTTGGAGGAGGCTCGCCTCAAACCGAGATTTTTGGCAACTCTGGCGGTGGAGGGGGAGATTTAAGTCGCACTCAGATTTTTGGTGGAGGCGGAGGATTTGACCCACAACCCAACTTTCCACAAGTACCCCAGCAACAGGGACGTAAAATGGTAGGCTGGTTGGTGTCTTTTACTATAGACGAAAATGGGGTAGATTTTAAATTATATGAAGGACGCAATATTATAGGTGCCGATGGTGCTTGTGACATTAGTATTTCAGGCGATCAGGCAGTATCAGGTAAACACTTGACCATATTACACCGCATGGGGCACTTCAAATTCAGGGATGAGTTTTCTACCAATGGAACCTTTATCAATGATATATTTGTAGAAGAAGGTACGCTCAAAGATGGTGATGTGATACGTATAGGAGAAACCATTTTCAAATTCAGAAGTATTGCCTAATAAACTTTTAACTAATGGAATTTACAATGATGAAAAACGTGCTTAAGAAGTATGCTTGCCTTCTTTGGTTAGTGGCAGGCTTTGGTCTACTCAGTTCGCAATCGTATGCTCAACGTATCAATGTTACAAAAATAGATACTGCGGCTTTTCCTGAGTTAAAAGTAGAGTTACAACTGGTAGGTGCTGATAAAGCCGTAAAAGACGACTTTAAAGTATTAGATGAGAAAAACCCTACCGAACCTATTTCTTTTAACCTGGCAGCTCCCGAAAAAAAAGATAGTGCTGCTAAAAAGAAAAATCGGGCGATCCTGTTTTTGATAGACGCATCAGCAGTAATGAACGGCAACCCTATTGCTAGTGTAAAGCGTGCCCTGACCAATAGCCTGGGGGTACTTACACCTGACGATAAAATTCAAATTGCCTACTTTTCTGATAGTGACAAACTCTCTTATTTGTCGCCAGACTTCACCAATAACTTTGCATACTTTACTGAAGCAATCCAAGATAAGATTGTAGCCCACCAAGATACCAGCAGTACTCCTGTATCTAAAGTACACGCCTCTATTTATCATGCTCTTGAGGTACTGGATGAAACCGAGTTGGAAGGGCAAAAAATATTGATGGTATTGTCGGCAGGTAAAAACAAAGGAAGCTCATTCAGTTCTACTGAATGCATCAAAAGGGCTAATCACTTTAAAATTCCTGTCTATTCGGTTACTTACCAATTAGACAACAAGCCTCCCGATGACTTAAGTCGCATTAGTACTACTGTAGAATTTGAAGGGATACCCAAAGGTGAAAGAAGTAGAATAGTGAAAACTTCCAGCGAAATTCAACGCGCCATCAGCGATTTTTTCTCTATCAGGGAAGAGATCATAGAAAACCAAGGCATTAACGTAATGCTTACCTTTGACACTGAAGCAGCAGCTGACGGAAACGAACATAGCTTTGAAATTCGCTATAAAAACGAGAGCAAACGGGTCACTTACTTTTCACCTTTGCGCCCAAATACGGGTGGTAATTTTTTCCGTAAGTACGGTATTTTTATCATCATTGCAGCAGGCGCTTTGCTGGGCATATTGGTGTGGTTTGTGCACAGCCGCAATGTGCGACGTGCCGAAGAAGAACGCATTGCAGCCGAAGAAGAAGCTGAAGCCGCTGAACAGGCAAGAATGGCGGCTGAAGCTGCTCAACGCCAAAAACAGGAGGCAATGATTAGAAAACAACAGGAGGAATCAGCCAAACAAAGTGCCGCAACTGACCAACGCCTTAAATCGCTTGAAGAACAAAACATTCGCTTGCAGGAACAAGTAAGGGCTCAGCAACTCAACGCACAAAACCATCAGCCAACCCCGGTTGACCCTAAGTTCGACATGAAACGTACCGTTATCTCTGGTGGCGGTGGTGCACCCACCTTGATGGTTTCGGCGGGGAGCTTTAGTCATAGCTTTTCGCTCAATAAACCTAAAATGTTTATTGGACGCTCAGAAGACAATGACATCACCATACCTACTCAAACAGTATCAGGACAACACGCTACCATTACCATAGAAAAAGGTAGTTTTTACCTCACCGACCTGGGCAGTACCAACGGTACTTTTGTAAATGGCTCACGGGTGTCAAGAACAATTTTAAAATCTGGAGATATGATTAAATTAGGTGCGGCAAACCTTAAATTTCATATTTAAACAGATGGAAGGAACGTTATAACGATATGAAAAACTTTCATTTTGGTAGCCATACCGATATAGGGCATGTACGAAAGCAAAACGAAGATTCTATGGGGTATTATGAAACCTCCAATGGATATGTTTTTGTGGTGTGTGATGGCATGGGCGGCGCTGCTGGAGGCTCTACAGCTTCGCGGATGGCTGTAAACAGCATCAAAACCTTTTTTCAACACCAATACTACCCTAATCCCATAGAAGCTATCAGTCAGGCAATACAATATGCTAACCAACAGATTTTTCAAGCAGCTCAGAAAGCCCCCGGAATGCAAGGAATGGGCACCACTTGTGTGTTAATGTTGGTGCGTAATGATCAGGTATACTATGGGCATGTAGGCGACAGTCGCCTTTATCGTTTAAACCAAGGCGGCATATCCAGGGTAACTAAAGACCATTCGTTTGTGCAAGCTTTGGTAGACCAGGGGGTAATAAGTGATGAAGAAGCTGAAACTCACCCCCGTCGCAACGAATTGTTACGAGCATTGGGTACCCAACCTGTAACAGAAGTAGAAGTGTCTTTTTCGCCTATTATACCTAACAAAAACGATATATTTTTACTTTGTACCGACGGGCTCAATGGCTTGGTGCACGACAAAAGTATAGAAGGTACACTTAACTCTCCGATAGATGTAGAGCACAAGGCTATAAAACTGGTACAGATGGCAAACAACCTGGGAGGTTATGACAATACTACTGTACAATTAATTGAGTTTTATAACTTGCCTGAAAAGCATAAATTTAACTCAGGTGAGCAAAAGAGTGTATTAGGCGGTACGCTTATTAATAACCCACCACCTACCAGTGATTTTTCTGATACATCTTCTGCCGATGATATAAACGCTGGATTTAATGATTTTTCACCAGAAGATATATCGCAAGGTACATCTTCTGACTTTATACCATCACCTGAACCAGAAACCTACCCTCCTACTCCAAAAACACCTAGTCCAAAAGGAAAAGGACCTCACGCTAAACGTGACTACGATCGTGATGAAGATGACGAGGAAGACTATCAAGATAGTCGTGGTGCACGAAAACGCCGCAACAGAGGATCAGGCTTTAGGCTAGACATAGACTCTCCTATTATGCAGGTATTGGGCAGGCTGGTATTGGTAATAGTGGTGTTCTATGGAGCTCAATGGTTATATAAATACGCTGTGAAAGAGGGCATTATAAATACAGGTATTGTAGACAAAACAAAGAGGCTGTGGCAAGATGGGGAAGAAACTATTAACAACGCCAAAAACAAATACAATGCAGCAAAAAAGCGGATAAAAGATGCCCAGGATTTCATTAATTCTACCCAAAAATCCTTGAACAATACTTTACTTAAATTAGACAGTTTACGTAATAAGTTTAACCACATCACGGTGCAGGTAACAGAAAAAACCAAGGACTTAAAAAAGTTGGCCGAAGAGCAGGGCTCAAAACTTGAGTGGATACTGGAGGTAAACGGGCTAAAGTCTGCCGATGAAATTGAAACAAAGAATATTAAGAAGTTAATTGTACCTAAAGAAAATCCCAAAAAGGTGATAGATAAACTAGATGACTTGAAACAAAAAGCACAGAAAACCATTGCCGAAGAATCAGCAAAATTAAAACAATAAACAGAGAAGTATCCAATTTACTTCTACCAAGTAAAATTTAGAAAGCTAAAAGTCAGCGTTATAAAAATAAGTTGTATTTTTGCTTTTAAACCAAAATGTAATGGGCGAGAATAATAACAACAACATATTAAACTACCGCATAGAAGAATTAGTCCAGGAGAATCAGGTCTTTCGTTCTTACGTGGGTACACACATTCAGTTTCCCAAAAAAGTCTTGATTAAAACCCTTAACCCATTACTGGACTATAACCCTGAGGCAAAGGCTTCTTTTATGGAAGAAGTAAAAAAACTTGCCGCTGTACAACACCCCTATATTGCCACTTTGTATGATTGCCTGGAGCAAGGCGATGATCTTTACCTAATATATGAGTATCTGGAAGACTATTCGCTTACTCACCATATTTATCGCCAGGGTGCAATGAAAGAAACAGAGGCAATAACTCTGTTTATGAAAATACTGGAAGCCTACCAGTATGCACACCAAAACCAATTGATCAATGGTGCTATCAGCCCCAATCATATTTTTGTGTCTCAAGACCAAGAAGTAAAATTGCTAGCATCAGCTTTGAGCAATGTTTTTTTAACCGAAAATTTAAAACTACAGAATGTAGAATTGGCAGCTTATATCAGCCCTGAACAAGCCCGTGGACAAGCCACTAACCAAGCAAGTGATGTATACGCATTGGCAGTGATTTTTCACTTTATGTTGCATGGCAATCAACCTTACGAAGGAAAAACACTTGCTCAACTACAAAAAGATATTATTCAAACTCCTTTGCCTCTGAAAAACACTAGTGCTGGGTTGACAAACATACTGCAAAAGTCTTTAGCAAAAGACCCGGCACAACGTTTTGCGACACTGGAAGAGTTTATAGAGGCGTTGAAAAAACATACAGAATCGCTTAACTCAACCAAAACCAACCCTACTCCTGCTGTTTATCCTGACGATCTGGAAGAAGAACCTGAAGTTTATGCTGAAGATGTAAAGGTGGTAAATTTACCTTTGTATATTCTCATAGGGTTGGTGGGTGTTATGCTTATTTACAATTACGCCAAAGACAACACCAAAAAGTTTGTCAATACAGCAGTAGTATTCAATATCCAGGATACCAGCTCTATTCGCTCTATGCAAGACTCTATCAAGAGAGCCAACAAAGCGCAACGAGTGAGTGACAGTATTCGCCGTATGACCATGGGTAAAGCAAATGACAGCACTAAGGTATTTATTCATAAAGCAGGCTATGGTGAAACCCTCGAATGGTTGGCAAAAAGGTATTATGTACCTTTAGAAACCCTTGAAAAAATGAATGATATAAAACGTACTGATAAAATTCGCCCTCGTACTGGGTTAAAAATATTGGTGCGTGACATTTATAAACTGAAAGCAAACGAAAATATTTATCACGTATCCCGTAAATATCGTATCAACCCAAAAATAATTCTATATGCTAATGGAATTTCGCTGGCAAATGCGAAGCGACAATACGACGAACAAGGGATGTTGATAGAAGAAGAGAAACCTATTTATGAAGGAAAAGAATTGGTGATTCCATTAAATGCTCCCAGATATTAACCCTCATAAATGACTTGCCTCACTTCAGTTGTTTCGTTATGAAAACTACAGAGGTGAGGTATATTTATTTCAGGCATCATAAGATAAGAGTATGTTTAAAAATTAGTTTGTTGTCTTATTTTCAAAGGTGAAACAGCACTCGGTTTGATGCATCTAACACGAAAACTTCCTATAAACGAACGCTTTAAACATACTCTAAACCCAACTAAAAGCACTTTAAACTTTATTATGTAATGATCGGGGAAAAAATTCTTAATTATCATATAGATTCACTCATAGGCGAAGGGGGTGTAGGAACTGTATACCAAGCAACCCATACTCAGCTTGGCAGAAAAGTAGCCATTAAAGCCCTTAACCCACTGTTGGTAAACAACGAGCAAGTAAAACAGCGTTTTCGGCAAGAAGCAACTACACTGTCCAACCTTCAGCATATCAACATTATTACTCTATATGATTACTTAGAAAACGAAAAAGGCTTGTTTCTAATTATGGAATACGCACAGGGCGAAGCACTTGATAGGTTTATTAAGAAACGCCCCATTCCTGAAGAACAAGTTCGTTATTACTTTTCGCTTATATTGGCAGGTATGGAGTATGCCCACAAACAAGGCGTGATTCACCGCGATATAAAACCCTCAAACATTATTATCACTCAAGATGCTGGTGCCAAAGTATTGGACTTTGGGATTGCTAAAATTTTAAAAGAAAACAAAAACAACCTGACCAAACCTGGTGCTCAACTAGGTACAGTGATGTACATGAGCCCTGAACAAGTACAAGGTAAAGAAATAGATCAACGAACTGACGTATACTCGCTAGGGGTTACCTTGTTTGAAATGCTTACGGGAAAAGCGCCTTATGACGAAACTCAACTTACTGAGTTTGATGTGTTCAATAAGATAGTAAATGACCCCTTGCCTCCTTTGAAGCAGTTTGATGGTACCATTTCGGAACGAATGCAACAATTGATTGACAAAGCCACTGCAAAAGATCCAGCACAACGTTTTCAGAGTTGCGCTGATTTTAAAGAAGCATTGCTCAAACAAGAAGAGGCCACAGGAGATACTACCAGTCAATCACAAAACTTAAGGCCTACCCAAGTAAAGGCTACAGATGCCGTTGCACGTAATACCAGTGCTGCCAGTCAAAAACAGAGGAACAAAAATACCCGCCCCAAAAGAGTCTCTTATGCCCCTTTGTATATCTTGATCTTTGTTTTAGTGGGGCTTGTAGGCTTTGTTATTTACAGTGAATTTATGGGAGATGGTGCCCCTAAAAAAGGCATAGCCGATAACCGAAAAAACACTACGGGCAAGGATCAGGAAGTGGTAAAGAAAGATCCCAAAACAGTAGAAGATCAGAACAAGACAAAAGAGGAAGACAAGGAAAAAGATAAAGAGGACGAAGAGAAGAAAAAAAAGCTTGAGGCACAAGAAGCTGTCATTGATAGTCTGAATTCAATCAAAAAACTTTTGCAGGACACACTAAAAACAATCCAGCGAAAACGTGCCGATTCGTTGATGAGAGGACTAGTAGTAGATGGCAGACTACTCGAAGAAGACGAGCTTGCCGAAGGAATGACGGTAGAAGTTACTTTGGTAAACAATCGCTCAGATGTAAAGTTTAAGGATGTAGTGATTGCTATAAAGTACTTTAATGCCGCCGGAGCTGAGTTGGAAGAATATGTACACAAGTACGGCGACTTAGCTAAAGAACCCAAAGTACCAGTTACTTTTAAGATAAAACGTAACATAGAAGCTGCTCGCTTTCAATGCATACGAAAGTCGGCAAACCCACAAGACCTAAACCCACCTGCTCAGCTAGACTCACTCAACCAGAAAATTAAAAAGATTGCTGAGGAAATTAAAACAGCCCAAGAAAAAAAAGAAGAAGAGAATTGATCTGTAGGATTGTTGAATACGCAGCATAAAAAAACGTCTTTTGAGTATCTCACAAAAGACGTTTTATATATAATATATCGCTCACACTACTGCATGGTGACTGAGTAGGTAGTAGTACCTGTTTTGGTGCTCTCAACGGTCATTTTGAAAGTTAGCTCAGTCGAAGTAGCGTTTACATCAGAAAAGCTACTTGCGTAAGCTGTACCACTGGCAGGAGTAAAAGTAATAGTACTGCCAGTAACAGTGTAAGTACCTGATTCGGTAGCGCTTCCTAAGGTATGAGTATAAGAACCGTCAGAACTGAAGGTCACTGTTTTACCCTGAAAGGTAGTAACCTCCGTATTGTTTTGGTCAGTCACTTTTGAAACTGTCCAGGGTTGCTTAGCAACTAGTAAATCAGTTGTGCCTGGATCATTGTCACCACCTTTTTTGCAAGCTGTAAAAGCAAAAACACAAACAAGGGTCATTAGTAATAAAGAAAAATAATTCTTTTTCATAATTTCTCGAAATTTTAAATATATCAAAGCAAAAATAACTAAAAAAATCAATTAAATACGCAGTCTGTTTTCCGAATTATAGGAAAACCTGATTTTTATAGCGTTATGCAATCAAACATATACTTGCATTATTTACTCAAAGTAAGCAAAACAAGTTGTCTATTTTTTTGAAATTAACACTGTAGCCATAGCTGCTACTCCTTCTTTACGTCCAACAAAGCCCAAGCGTTCTGTTGTAGTGGCTTTTACAGACACATCATCCACAGAAATATTCATTACATTGGCCAGACACTGCTGCATTTCTGGGATGTATTGCCCTATTTTTGGGGCTTGCAAACAAACTACGGCATCTATATTTCCTATTTCATAATTGGCATCCTTCAGTAGCTTTATCACATCCTTCAGCAGTATTTTACTGTCAATGCCCTTGTATTGAGGGTCTTTATCAGAAAAGTGATACCCTATATCACGCATATTTGCTGCCCCTAGCAAAGCATCACAAATAGTATGTATGAGCACATCGGCGTCTGAGTGCCCAACTGCGCCATGAGTGTGGGGAATTTTGATTCCACCCAGCCAAAAATCAGCCCCTTCTTGTAGCTGATGTACATCATAACCTTGACCTACACGTATTTTCACAATATTTTCTTTTAATGATTAATGCAACAAATTACTCTATCCTACTATTTTTCGCGCTGATTTTTGTCCCCACAACCGAGTTTACGAGTCCTTAGAGACCGTGCTCAGCGCAGCTAAATCAAACCACTTGTAAGTCATTAGATGCTGATGTATATCGGCGCCCAAAAAACAACTTACTTTAGGGTATCGATCAGTGACACGCAGGTGAAGCGAGGACGGCATTAAAAAAAAGCGAGTAGCAACGAATATCAATATTTTAGCGACATTAATCAAATATCCTACACAATGTATTGGTAAATGTGAACAAACCAACCTACTTGTCACGCTTTTCTATAATAAAGGGTACTGCTATTTTCGGGGACCAAAATCTGATTGGCTATATCCATCATTTGCTGAGCGTGTACTGCTTGTATTTTCTCAGACTCATTGTTTACTGCATTAGCATTGCCCAATAACGCCGCAAAACTAAGGTTCATGATTCTGGTAAGCACCTCTACCTCCGAAAACACCAAAGTAGACTCTGCCTGATTTTTCACTTTACTCAACTCTTGTTCTTGTATTTTATGATTTTTGAGCTCAGTAATGATTTTTTGCACTGCCTCATCGCCCTCTTCCAGCGACACACCTTCGTTGAGGTTGCCATGTACCACCAACAAACCTGGCTCTACTGACCCGGTAATATAAGCATTGACAGAGTTAAATATATTCTTTTCTTTGACCAACCTGGTATACAACCTTGACGATTTGCCTCGCCCCAACACATCGCTTAGCAAATCTGTAGCATAATAATCAGGGTGGCTTTTAGATACCATGTGATACACCTTATAAAGCGCATTCATTGGCACATCGCCAGTGACTTCTGTATACCTGGGCTCTGTTTGTTTCGGTTCTTTGGGTAGCTTTCGCTGATAGTCGGTGCCCGCCGGAATGTCACCAAACCATTTCTCGGCAAGGTACTGTAGTTGTGCTTTATCTATGTTGCCGGCTACTGCCAAAATAGCGTTATTGGGAAGGTAAAACTTTCTAAAAAAATCTTTTACGTCTTGCATTGTAGCACGCTCTATGTGCGAAATATCTTTGCCTATAGTTGCCCAACGGTAAGGGTGTACCTGATAAGCCAATGGTCGTAGCTTGAGCCATACATCTCCATAAGGCTGGTTCAAATACCTTTGCTTAAACTCTTCTATCACTACCTTTCGTTGAACTTCTAACACCTCAGGGTCAAACGATAAGCTCATCATACGATCAGACTCCAGCCAAAAGGCTGTTTCTATGTTAGCAGTAGGTAGTGTAATGTAGTAATTGGTAATATCAGGCGTAGTGTAGGCATTGTTTTCGCCTCCTACTCGTTGTAAAGGTTCGTCGTAAGACGGAATGTTTTTAGACCCACCAAACATTAAGTGCTCAAATAAATGGGCAAACCCTGTTTTGCTTTCGTCCTCATCTTTCGAGCCCACATTGTATAGTATATTGACCGCCGCTACTGGGGTAGTAGTGTCTTGGTGTAGGTATACTTGCAAGCCATTTTTTAGTGTAAAGTATTGATAATCAATCATAAACGCCAAAGTATAATTTGATGGATGTGTGTGTAATAGTGCTTTTAAAGTATTGCTACACAATAAAACGAAATCAGATTTAAAAAGTCTTGTTTTGAGGTACTATATTTTAGCTAAGAAAATAATGTACTTGCAGAAAGGGATTTAGGGAAAGTATACGGGTAAAAGGCAGGAAAATACAATAAAAAAGCAGACGCCTGATAGTGTGAGAAGCACAGGCGTGGGGTGTATTTTTTTAAACCAACACAGAGTACAAACGTTCGTACAAGATGCTATTTAGTTCAAGCATTACTTTGGCACCAGAAAGTAGTTCTTTAAGTTCGGCAATTTCGGTAAGGGTAAGTACATAACAACGCTCGCAACTACATGGCGCTATTATTTCATAATCATAAACGGCGTCAGAGTTGTTTGCCATTAAGTCCAAATCTATGTTATCTACTGCTTTTTTGAATTTATAAAAGCAAAGTACTTTGTAGGAGGTAATCACTCCATTAAATTCTACCCAAAAACAACGATCTTTATTTGATTGGTATACCGCACCATTTGGGGTTTGGTAAACTTCTATAAAGTGATTTGGTATATCTTGCTTCATTGTTGTGTTTTATATGCTGTTGGTATTACAAAAGTATGCATTATTTATAATCAGTCCAAATAAATGTAAGTTTTCAAGCATTACAAAAAAAATAAATTGTGCAATTACCTTGAATAGTCATATTTTTTCAAGACAAAGATATAATACTTCTTCCTTTACAACACTGACAGATGTCATTGCAAAGCATAGAAAACAGTGTCAACTAAAGCAAACATTGATAAGCACCTTCCTATTTATCTTTTTTATAAGATTTGATAAGCTTATGGACAGTTTTTTTATCTATGCCCGTTATCTGTAAATTACCACTCGTAATGGTTTCCTGCACCAACGGTGCCGATAAAATTTCGCCCTCAAAAACAATCACCAAGGGTTTTTGCAGGTTCTTTTGGGTCATTTGAATAAGCTTTGCTTTCCCCGCTTTATTTAACTTAATAGATAAAGTTTTGCCCTGAGGTGTAGACTTAGTAGTCATTTTTTTGAAATCTGCAAAAGTAATGGCTACAGATTTATCTATCCTCAACGATCTATCTGGGTTATTGTAAAAAGGGAGCTTTACCCCTCCTTGAGCCGCAGTTTGAAAAATACCACTAAGACTTGCCTGATCGTTTTGTCCATAGCTTAGCTGGACAACCAACAGAGTAAACCCTAACATCCATATCAGTTTTTTCATAGAAAGTTTAATTTAGATTAATCTTCTTCATTACTCACTAAAAACTCTTGTTGTTGCCTAATAGCTGAAATAAAGTTCTCCATAAAGTCTTTTTTACGCACTTCACTCAGTTTATCAAGCGACAAAAATGGGTTGAGGTCTTCCAATTCTAACAACAACCAACTACTATCGTCCAAACGACAAGCATCTACCCGTTGTATCCCCCAATCCATGTTGTTCCAGGCAATAAACTTTTGAGCAAAAGCAAGGTCAGTATCATTAGGGATAAACTCTTGAAGTTCCCACCTTTTCTTTTTGTCTGGTGCATACAAAGCATACTGAAATTGACCATTGAGGTAATAAAAGGAGGCTTCGTACACAAAAGGCACAAAAGGTTGAATAAGCATGTCGGTGAGGTCGTGCTGTGAAATAGCACTTTTGGCAACAATTTTCATCCCTATCGAATCAGCCCCCAGCTTGGGCTTAAGTATGTAGTGCGGTGCGCTCCCCAATACCGATAACTCCTCTATATTGTCTATTGTAGGAATAACAGGGTACTGTTTTTGGGTGAGTTCGAGCAAATACTGCTTACCATGCATATCTGCTTTGCCATCCATAGAGTTAAATATTGCCATACTACTTTCATTTACTACCGATAAAAATTCATTGAAATATTCCTGGTAATAAATCACAGGTCCTGAGTTTCTTACAATGATCAGGTCGGCTACTTCAACGAAACCAATGGCTTGCTGAGGGTGGCAAATTAATAGATTGAAATGTTCTTTGAGTTGTGAAGTAATGTATAAATCTTCTTCAGGATAGTTTCTCCCTTTTGCCTCATAATACAGGTCAGTGATGTATAAAATGGATTTCATAACAAATGCTTTGTGATACAACAAACCCACTTTGCCCCTCAAACAATAAAAACTATGTGAGATAAATCGGGTGTGTGGCAAAAAATAAAAGAGGTTGTCTCATAATTCAAAAGTTGTCTAATTTCATTAGAGAAAACCATTTTTCAAGAAATTTTATCCCTGCCAGGTTTTTAAAACCCAGCAGGCATGACTAATACTCTAGTACTCCAGACACTAAATATGTAAAGCACTATTTCGCTTCTTTTGCCCTTTGGCTTCTCTTGAAAAATATCGCGTAGCTATGGCTATGCTCAATTTTTAAAGATCGTCAAAGAACAAAGTCTAACTAAATTGTTACTTTACCTACTTAGAAGCTAGAGTACTAGACACTAAATACGTAAAGTATTATCAACTATTTTTTAAACCCACAGGCATTTCTGGGATGAAAGCCTCCGCCTATAGGCGAACCTGCCGGAGGC
Source organism: Microscilla marina ATCC 23134 (assembly GCF_000169175.1). Lineage (NCBI taxonomy): Bacteria > Pseudomonadati > Bacteroidota > Cytophagia > Cytophagales > Microscillaceae > Microscilla > Microscilla marina. The sequence continues at coordinate 146,284 of NZ_AAWS01000014.1, read as the reverse complement.
ATAGAAGGCGCAGTAAATTTGTGTTTAATGATGCCTTTCTGAAACTTTTCAATCTCTGATGCAGCAAAAAAGTAGTGTGCTTTAGTGGCTCTGTCTTTTACAGATGTTTGCTTGTTTTTGAACCACTCTTTCATTCCCTGTAATTCATAAGTAGCAATGGCTTTCACCTGAGTAGCTGCCTTAGGGTGGTTGGCAAGTTGCATAAGTTGATAAAGCACTGTATTATTTACTACTTTTTGCACTTCACCAGGGTAGCCTTGCTTGATATTACTTTTTACGGTAGCCTCTATCAACTGAGTAATTACTTGCTGTAAACCAGGGTTTTTAGTATTTCGGGCATGGTATTGTACCAAACGTGCAGCTCTTTCATGGTGCAACAACATCTTAAGGGTAATGCTGGCAGCTGTTTCGGCGGCGGCCAAAGGATCGAAGGCTACCCCGGTACGTGCTCTAAAGTTTTCGTGATTACGAGAATACCCATAAGCTTTTGGTGGAATTATCTTAAGCGTTTTTTCGGGCAACACCAAAGCCTTGGGCTCTAGAGTTGCCAACAGTGCCTTAAGTGCCTTTTGTTGTTCTTTTGCCGGAACTATGCGGGTTACTTGCTGTTGGTCACCTCGCAAAGCATAAGTATAATACAAGCCTCCCACCACTTTCGACGCGGCTTCTACCTGGTAACGGTGCAACAAATATACTGGTACCAATACATCTTCCAAGTGAGACATAGGCTCACCCATTCTAATATTTTTCTCTGAGAACTTCGCCAGTGCTTTGGCACGTACCTTCATTATTCGGTCGAGTTCGTCAGCAGCATTGGTACCATTGTCCCACAGGTGTGCCAAAGGGTGTGCTCCACCCATCGGGCGCGCATCGGCATCAGAGATATAATACAACCCTTGCTTTATTGCATCATTCAATATTTTGTTCAAAGCCTTTTTTTCATCCGTATTCGGAAGAAACTCACTATAACCATACTTAATCGCTACCTTGTCCCAATTACCTATATTGGTATCATACACATCAGCCCAGCCTATAGCCCCATTGCCCTTTAACTTGACCAATGGGTGAGGGTAATCCATTACCGAAGCCCTTTTGTTTACACTAGACGCAAAGTTATGCGACAAACCAAGGGTGTGCCCTATTTCGTGGGCAACTAATTGGCGTAAGCGAGCCAATGCTATTTTTTGCATGTCTTCGGGTACTTTAGTACCATTGGCATAGGGCGCCAACAAGCCCTCAGCAATCAGGTAATCTTGGCGAAGCCTAAGCGAGCCCAATGTCACATGTCCTTTCATAATTTCCCCGGTACGAGGGTCAGTTACTGTAGCACCATAAGACCAACCACGCGTAGAACGGTGTACCCAATTTACTACATTATAGCGTATATCCATAGGGTCGGCACCTGCGGGGAGAACTTTTACCTGAAACGCGTTTTTATATCCGGCTGCCTCAAACGCCTGGTTCCACCAACGCCCCCCTTCCAACATAGCCGATCTGATAGGTTCAGGCACGCCAGGGTCAATGTAGTATACAATAGGCTTTATCGGCTCGCTTATTTTAGCCTGAGGATTTTTCTTTTTAAGCCGATGGCGTGGTATCATGTTTTTTACAATGCGATCGTTGAGTGAGCTGGCATAGTCTACATACGACAAGCGACTAAAACCAGCCCTTGGGTCAAACTGTCGAGGTTTGTACTTATTGTCTGGCAACGCTACCAAAGAGTAATGCTGGCGCACCGTAACTGCACCGGGCGTAGGAGCCACACTACGTATATGTTTGCCTTGCGCGTTTCCGGTAAAGGTAAGGGTTGCTTCTACCTCAGTATTTTTAGGAAAATTTTTGGTACGGGGCAAATAAAACGCAGAACGGGTATTGTCCAACCGATAATGCCCTTGCTTTTTTGATTTTAGACGGTTGACCACCCCATGAGCATCTCTCAGAAAGAAACGAGTAGCCTCTACCAACACCTTATCACCCTCAACTGCTGCTACCTGAAAACCCCATAAAACCGACTGAGCAAAAGCCAACTCCACGGCTTGTTTTTCGGCTTTATTTTTAGTGTTGGCTCTATACTTATAGTTAGGTTGAACCATCAAAACCTTATTACCCACTCGCTGAAATTTTACAATACGGCTCTTCCCCAACTGCCCTCGGTCTAGTCCAATGTCGTTAGAACCCACCCCACCAGCAAGTGATTGAACATATAAGATTTCCTGGTCAAGCTTATCTATTTCCAGCCATAACCCGCCGTTGTCTTTGTCCCAATACAAAGGAAAATAACCCTCAAGTTTTTTCATTCCAATGGTTCTTTGTTCAATGGTAGGAGTGCCTATTTGTACTTGCGCCCACAACCCAAAAGATAAGCAGATACAAATGGGCAGAAGTAATAATTTTTTATACATTATAGATGATGTTTAAATCTTTGTTCCAAAAAGATGACGAGATGTCAAACAATGTTACCTTTATAAATAGCTTTGAACTTATAAATTTGTCAAATAATTATCAAAAACCACCGATAGTTTAACTTTTCCCCAGAAGTTTTTATTTTTTTGTAGAAAATCAACCCTCAAAACCTACAGTTAAAATGAACATAGAAGAATTTAGAGAGTTTTGTATTGCCCTGAAAGGAGTAACCGAAGAGCTACCTTTTGATGAAGACACCCTAGTGTTTAAAGTAATGGGTAAAATGTTTGCCCTTACAGGAATGGAGACATTTGCTGGGGTAAATGTAAAATGTGAACCCGAAAAAGCCATAGAGTTGCGCGAACAATACAATGCAGTAAAGCCTGGCTATCATATGAGCAAAAAACACTGGAACACAATTGAAGTAAACAGCGACATGCCCGACAACGAAATTCGCCAATGGATACAACACTCCTATGACCTGGTGGTGTCAAAACTACCCAAAAAAGTGAAAGAAGAGCTTAGTAAAACTACAAAAATAACCTAATCCATAGAACTTCGCCTTTGAGCACTGTGCTTCTTCAAAAAATAGTTCCGTAGCTCTGGCTACGCAAAGATTTTTTTCATTGCTCAGTACACAAATACTGTTTTCTTTTGGACCACTTTATTTTTTCCGTTTTACTTAAAACAATGGAATGAAAGCATTGTTAAAAAAAATCTTAAGGTTTTATTGGCGGGGCACTTTGTTTTTGGTTGCTTTTGTAGTGTTATACCTGGTAGGTGCAGTAGTGGGAGCCCTCATTACTATGGGCACTCACAAGCCCCAAAAGCTAAGTAAAAATGCAGGTACTGACATCATCATTTATATTACAAGCAACGGTTTGCATACCGACATAGTGTTACCCGCCCAACATGCGGTTAAAAACTGGCAAAAACACCTACCCCCTACCACCCGCAAAAAATACGCACCATACCCTTATATTAGTTTTGGTTGGGGCGACAAAGACTTTTTCTTGAAGTCAACCCACACCAATACTCCCAACTTCATTACAACCCTCAAAGCCACCTTCGTACCTTCCCAAAGCCTGATGCATTTGTCTTTCTATCAAACGATTAATGCCAGTTCGCCCAACGTATACCCGTTGGTTGTATCCTCTACTCAATACCGGGCATTAGTTCATTATATACTCAAATCGTTTGAACTCACTCCAGAGCAAAAATTTCTTTGGGTAGCCAAAGGCTATGGCAACCACGACTTATTCTTTCAGGCAAAAGGGCGTTATCATTTATTTAATACTTGCAACAACTGGACAAACCGAGGGCTAAAAAAAATGGGCATCAGCACGGGTATTTGGACTCCATTTGAGCAAGGAGTATTGTACAATTTAAAATAACAAACACTCTCATAGAATCAAGGTGTTTGCGTATAATTAAAAAATAAAGTGACCCCCAAAGAAATCAGCACCTGTTTGTTCTAATTTAGCAGAATCTCTTATTGAAGAAGTACGACAATCAAAGACGAAGTTCAGTGGGTTAGCTGCACAGCGCTTGACCTGAAGGTCTGCGGTTAAGTGAGTTTTGTAGTTTCCCTTTAAGAGGTAGTAGCATACTTATGTTGGTACTGTTTGCTTGTTTGGTAACGCCTCTCAAGCATATCTAGCCTTTGGTAAGCCTGCTCCAGCAATAACTGTTTCTCTCTCAAAGCGGCTTGGTACGCCCTGGCCTTGTCTTGTGCTTCCTCTATGGCAATGGCTTGCTCTTTAAAATTTAAAAAAGGCTGCTGATCAGTTGTAAAAACCTCCAGTGTATCGGCGTAATGCTCAAAACGAATACGCAGGAAAGCACTGGCATAACGAGGTTGCTTGGGCAAAGGTACCAGTTGATGCTGAAAACGTTGCCAGGCAAAAAACTCATTGCTATGAGGTGCATATACATAATACTCGCTCAACTCTTTGTTCTGATAAAGTTGTAGCCACCTTTGATACACCTCTGCCCATGACATGTGCTCAGGGACAATGTCTAATATAATCTTAAATTTAGTAGTTTTATTATTATTTTTGATTACACTTTTATTATGAATGATAATGCTTGTGATAGATTTTTTACCTACCTGATTCATAACAAGTTTGATATCTAAGTCAGACTGAAGCCTTTCCTTGAGCTTTAATTGCATATTTTGGCAAAATGTATATGCCCACGCAAACTGTGAAAAATTAAGTATATTCATATTGCTATCATTTTTATTATATATGCAAATATAATAATTTATTTCAGTTTTGACACTCTATTCTTACTTTAAACTACTCACACTTTCAGAAAAAAATATAACCAACTCATAAACAAGTAGTTACATTTAATATTTTTTTGCAATTATTAGAATTTAGCCCACAAAAAAACCTTTGATCGTATTCAAACTACCAAAGGTCATTAAATATTTTTATTGGTGTACTTTGCCCTCAAAATACCAATTGACAAGCAATTGTTAGGCAGCAATTTCTTGCTCATTGAGCCAGTCATTGACAGCATCTATATCATTAAAAAAACTCAGACTGATTTTACCAGACGACACCACCGCCTTGAACATCTGTTCCATAGATAAGCCCGTCACAAAATCTTGTGGCTTAATAATTCCGATTTTTTTAATGTTTGCCTCTAAATACTTTGTGATAATATTTTGTTGGTACCACTCCTGAAGCTCAGGCTCTATTGTAAAATTAAAGTATTCAGCATTAATAATTAAACTTACAGGTTGATAGGCTTCAATAACCAAGACAAGTTGCGAGAGCGAGTCTTTAAAATCCTGATTTTCTATAGCTACAGGTGGGGTTTGCCAGGCGATCTGAATATTTTGCTGAGATTTATTAAAACTTATTGTGCAAAAATCTGAGTTAAATAATTCTTGTAACATCATGATAAAAATTTTGGTGAATGATTTTTTGTTGTTTTTTTCTGTAATTTTTTCTGGTTAAAACACAGAAAATGAGGCATAAAATGCACAGTAAACCTCTTGCTGTCCGGATCTTATATCATTTTAATTGGGCTTAAGTGGGTAGGTAAATGTTGCATAATTAACTGAATAAAGATAATAGAGGTCAATAGTTGTACACACGCATTCTAATTATTTTTGTTGGGCTAAATACCATTGTTTACTTAAATAATTATGATTTTTTAATTATTGTATGTTATTTATTCTGTTTTTTATCATTGCATAGGTAGTACTATTAATTATTTATCTATTACTTTGCGAGACAAAAAGACTTAAAATACACATTTTTAAATAACATTACACCAAAAAAAATAATTGGTGCAGCGCTCGCTCCAACCAGCCGCCCTACACCAAAATATTTAAATAGAGAATAAATATTACTTTTGATAGAAATACTTTAAATGATTACCCTTTATCTCATTACAAAACTTATAACATCCGCTTACCCAGAAGTGGCTACACAAAAACAAAGCGTTGTTTTTTCATCACATAAAGTCATTAATTTCTGCTTAAAATACCCATTATATTAACCCAATACAATGAATAGCTTCATCCATAAAGTCTACCTAGACACTGCTGGCGTATCCAGGCTATTGCCCCAGGCAGCCCACGCCATGCAAACCACCATCATGGCCCAGCAATACCAAGGTAAAGCAGGCATCAAACAAGAGGCCGCCAGGCTCATCCCTTCATTGCGCCATCAGGTAGCCACCTTGCTTGGCTGCCACCCTCACGAAACCGCCATTACTGACAACACCACACACGGTGTAAACATTGTAGCGCAAGGCATACAATGGCGTAAGGGCGACTGTATTTTAATTCCCGATAATGAGTTTCCTTCCAATGTTTACCCCTGGCTAAACCTGGTAGCACAAGGAGTAGAGATTGTACGCATACCTACTCAACAGGGCAAGTATACTGTAGAGGATATTGCAAAAGCAATCACCCCTAAAACCCGCTTGGTCGCGCTTAGTCATGTAGGGTACTTGTCAGGGTTTAGAGCAGACATCAACGCTATAGGTGAGTTATGCGCCCAACAAGGCATATTGTTTTTTGTAGATGCTGCCCAAAGTGCCGGCTTACTAAATATCGATGTAAAAAAAGCCAAAGTATCGGCATTGACTACCTGCAGCTGGAAATGGCTCAGAGGTCCGGTAGGGGCTGGTTTTTTGTATTGCTCTGAAGAGCTGATGCCTCAGCTCAAACCAGCATATGTGGGGGCAGGCGCTATGCAACAGTCAGAGTCTGACCCTGCCACACTGCCTTTTGACTTTAAACCTGGAGCAGCCCGGTTTGAGTATAGTTCGCTCAATATATCTTCTATTGCAGGCGTACATGCCGCTATCAAACACCTGAACCAGGTGTCTACCCAAAAAATTGAGGCAAAAGCTTATGCTGACATTAGCTTTTTGTTTGGCGCTTTGCGCAACGCTGGCTGTACCATGTATACAGGTCAACAACCACCAGAAAAAACACAAACAGCTGGTATTTTATCGTTCAAGCACCCCGAAATACCTACTGCTACCATCGAACAATTTTTAGATCAACACGACATTGCCTATGCACACTGGCACGGCTATACCAGGCTATCGCCTGCGTATGACACCCCCCAAGCGGCACTAGAGCAATTTGTACATATACTTAATCACTTATTAATTTTAGCATGAGTAAGCTTCCTATTATTTTTGATGATCATTTAGACCACTCGAAAATTGAATTACAATATTTTGTAGATACCCGCATTGGCAAAAACACCTGCAAAGCAAAGTGTGAGTTTTGTTGGCTCGACAAACCACACCTCAACCATTTTAAACAAACACCAGAAGAAGCCGAAGTCATTATCAAAGGACTTGAACACCATGGGTTTAAGGTGGTTCCTATAGTATCTGATAGCTTTGCCGAAAACGGCAAATACCTAAGATCAAACATTTTTAAAGACAACGATGACTGGTACATGGGCAATGCTGCCTGGTCGAGCGGCAGACCTTTGCTGCAAGACAACTACGAAGAGTTGCTGGATTTGTGCATAGACAATAATGTAAAAACCATTATTATGACTAGCCATGGTACTGAAGATAAATCCAAAGATTTTAAGGGACTGACCCAACCCTCGGTCGTAAAAAAAGCTACAGCACGTATTAAAGAATTTTCGGCAAAACGCCACTGGAAGTTTAAGGTAATTCTCACTTTTACGATTAGCCGCGCCAACATGACCGAGCAACACCTTAAAAGCTACTTTGCCCATTGTGAAGCACTAGAGGCAGATGTAATACGTTTGAATAGGTTTGCCGATAAACAAGGCATTTATGAGCATTTACGCCTCACCAAAGAAGATACCATTGCTTGCTATCAACTCATGAAAAAAGTGTATGACGAATACGAAGGTAATGTGCAATTAAGCGTAAGCGAAGACTTTGGCAACTGGGGGGTAGAAGTAATGGGGTTTCCGGCAGAGGTAGGCAATTGTGTAGCCGGTGAGTATTTGTTTGGGGTGGTATACCCCGACGTATATGTGTGCCCGGTAAACCTTACTCTTAAGGTAGGCAAAATACAACCCAACCACACCATACAATGGAACCAAGAGGTAATAGATCAACTGATGGCAGCCAAAACCCACCCCGATTTTGGGGGTTGCATAGGCGTAGCTTATCCTCATTCGCAAGAAATAAGGGATTACTTTCAAGACCTTAAGCTTGCTACTGTAAGGTAGCATATATAGGTGTGGTTAAACTGCACAATGAGCAGGGAGTAGTTTAGCCACACTAAAATAATTTGAATTATTCGTAATTCCCTACTTTATTTCCAGTATAATCAAGTCAAAATCTTTGTAGTTGGCTTTTTTGAGCCCTACCATAAACTCCCCCTTTTTCAAGCGCGTTTGCTGTGGTTTCAACATGGCGTTGCCAGGCGCTACCAAGGTCATTTCTTCGTTGTGCGCCAACTTGTCTTTGTCGTTAAACCAACGCACATCTACTTTTAAACTTTTAATGGTAAGCGTTCCTGTGTTTTTCACCTCAAGTATAAAATCATGCGAAAACTTGTCGCTGTTGGGTATCATAGTTTCTTCGCGTTGCCTTACCTCTATATTGATGCCCACCGGAGGCGACTGTTCCCACTGCAGGGGCACCAGTTTGGCAGGTTCATATTTGCCTTCCGGCGATGTTTTAGAAATTTTCACTACACTTAGCAAGGCATCTTTAAAATGAGGGGGAAAGGTTTGTTGTCTGAATATCTTAGCAAAAGGAATATAATCGTTGGGGCGTATAGGCACATCTTTGTCTGCGTTTAACACCTCAAAGTCTTTTTCAAACTTCACCTCTCCGTTTCGGTCAACCAGCTTTAGCCGCAGGGTAAGCTGCGACACCTCAAACACTTTGCTTTGAATGCTCCCCCTGAGCTGATACAACATTTCATAATCCCCCCGGCGATACAACGAGCTCTCCAGGTCGAGCGCCAACCCAGTGGCATTGTCATTGCCATTGTGCAACACCACAGGCAAATCAATCACATTGCGGTTATCTGTTTTTTTTACAATCACAGGTTCGGTGTTTTTGGGCTTGGGGGGAGGTGGTGTAGCATGCACAGGCAATTTATTTATGGGCATCTTATCGCGGCTCATGTCCCATATAATATACCCCGACACCCCCAGGGTAGTAAGCAATACCAAGGCAACCAATAGTATGCTTTGCTTGCTGGTTTTGGGTGTTTTTTGTTTTTCGAGCCGACTAATCAAACGCAGGGCGGCATCATGGGCATAGTCTGCCTGCACACAACGACGTGCATACGCTTCGGCCTGTTTCATGTCAGTTTTTTTGCCCTTCTTGCGGTTGCGTTGCCAATATGCCACTGCCAGGTGGTAAAGCGCATCGGCGTGAGCGGGGTTAATTTTTACGGCAAGCTGTAGCTCTTTTATGGCATTGTCCCAGCTTTTGTATTGCACAAAACTTTTACCACGGGCAAGCGAAGCATCAAACGTGCTTTGTATATGTTGCCAGTCGTTTTCACTCAACCCCAGATTTTCGGCAATACGTTTCAACTCTTCGGTTTGCAAAGGAGCTTCGGCACGTTCTTGCTGAATTTTGAGAATCTGACGCACATAGTTCTGTAGTATTTGGTCAAAATCGCTCATCCATCTTCAATTTTAAACGAAAGGGAAAATACAAGGCTACAAAAGAAAAAACAAGTATTTAAAGCCTTTAGCTGTTAGTCATTAGCTTTAGCTTGTCGCAGATGGCGCACCCGTTTGTCTTTTTTAATGCTTAAGTCGATAGCCCAGGTCTATCTAACGATCGTTTTATCGATACATTTTAGGCTGGGCAACCACAAAGGTATCCCTACAATAACACCGTTTGTTTATTGCAATGCCTCAAATGCGCTTTTAAAAAACTCTTCGATGTTTAAGAAGTGGATGTCCTTACAAGGTGCTAGGGACTAGGTGTAAGGTTCTAGGTACACCCTATAAGCAACTAACAAATTCATTGTATGCTTATTTTCAGTGGCTTATGAATTTGTTAGTTAAAAGGTCATTTTTTGGTGTCAAAAGCATCGTACGTAAGGGGTGTTTTAATTTAACTTTTTTTACGAGGTTTTAGATTTGCTACTAACGGAGTAGTACTTCTGGCAGCAGCTGGTGGTGGTGGCGGCGTGCCACCATTTTCACAACAGTTGCCACCTTTTATGTTTTTCATTTGATTTTTGCTCAAATGATTGTTGTTGATAAAAAATGACTTATTTTTGAACCTAAACATAATATTGAAATTTATAAGTTATTATTTGGGTAATTAGTACACTATCCAAAGATATAAAAGTGATCAAAGGAATAGTCAATCTAAATTATATTATACGAAGCTTAGAGAAAAAAATGAGAATCATAACTTTAACCTTGCTGTTGCTGTTGAATGCAACCGTAGTGACTTTTAGTCAAAAAAATACAGAAAAAAGTGCTTTTAATAAATTGTACCTAAAAGCCTTGCCTCTTGTGCAGAATAATGACATTGATAGCGCAAAGATAGTTGCTTTTAACGCTTTTAATATAGCGGCTAATAATAAAGAAAAAAGAAAAGCTAGTTTTTTGCTAGGGCACATTTATAGGATAAGCAAGGAGTATAACAAAAGTAATAAATTTTACAACTTATCTATTAACACACAAGATAAGGCCTGGCAAGCATATGTTCAAGTCAATATTGCTAATAATTGCATGAGTTTAAACAAGCCTTACGAAGCTATACGATTGGGTCAGGAGGTGGTTAATAGTGGTTTTCATGCCAATTATTTATATGCTGTGTATACTACAATCGGTAAAGCTTATGCCAATATCAACAAACCTGATTCTTCGTTTGCTTACTTAGATAAAGCATACAGCAAAATACTAACAATAAAAAACAATAAGATACTTAAAGCCAATCACTTTTTTACTATTGCAAAAACAAACGAGATGTTTGGTCGGTATGATGATGCTGTGCTCTATTATAAAAAGTCACAAAAACTTAGAAATAAAAATGAAGATAGATGTAATGTGTCGTTGCATTTAGCGCAATGCTACCTTAAGAGTAATAATTCCAATCTAGCGGAAAAATATTTAAGGTTAGCAGAAAGTATAAATAGCGGTAGCTTATATAATAAAGCATTGCTTTTGAAAACTAAAGGCATATTGTTTTTTAAGCAGAAAAAACTGAGTGAACTTAGCTTGGTGTGTCAAAAGATAAATGATTTGCTCGATAACAACTTAAGGGAGATTATAAAAGAAGATCAGTTGTTTTACGTGAAATCAAGGAAAGAATTATTTCATAAAAGGAACCTACTACAGTTGGAGTTTGATCAAAGAGCTATTTCGGCAAAACAACACCTACAAACAGTGGCTACTCTAAGGTTGGCGGGTTTCCTATCAATGGTGTTTTTATTAGTTATTGTGCTCATTATTTTTGCAAGGCACAAAACTAAAGCAAAGAAAAGAGAACAATTACAATTGTTAAGTTCAGAAAATATAGGTCAAAATATAGTTAAAATAAGAAGCTTGAAAGTGGTTCATACTGCAAAAAAGGATGGCACTCTAGAGCAAGAAAATGAGCTTACTGAAGATGAAAAAGCCAAACAGGTTTGTGATTGGATATCAAGCAATGCCACTTTTACCCTCCGAAGAGACACTTGAATCTCCCTTTTCTGTATTGTCATATATTTTTGCCAAGGCTTTCTTATACCCGTCTCTCTCTTCTTTTATAGTTGAAATATCCTCTAAAAGCCTTTCAATGTAAGCTGAAAGATGGGCAAGAGTTTTACTTTTAACATTCTCACAGCCCTGATTACTGCTACCTTGTTCTAATATCATCTCGCCCAAGCCCAAAAGTATATAGTTAGGCGATACATAAAACCTATCATACAAAGCTATTAGCGTATGAGAGTCTATCTTTCTTGTAAGGTTTTCTATTTTTGTTATAGTACCCTTAGAGAGATTAAGCTCTCTTTCCAGTTCTTTTTGCCCCAGTCCTAAACTTTTTCTTGCAGACGTTATTCTTTTAGCTACTTCTTCTAGCATACCTTAATTACTTTTTTCAGCCTAAAACAACCGATTTAGTAAAAATAAAAACCTTTATAGTATTTTTAAACCTAAAATAGTATATATTTGTACCAAGCTTATACTAAAAATATACACTCAATACAAATATAGCAATGATTGACGAAAATCATATCTCTGAAATTAATGATGTTCTACACATCTATTCATCAAAAAAATAAAAATACTATCGATGAACAACCAACTACAAAAAACCTTCTTGGGCAAAGAAATAGTGTTTACACCCGACGGCTGGATAAATGCTACCCAAACCATAAAAGTAATGAAAGCTAAAAGGCTGGATAACTTTATCAAATCAAAGTATTTTACCGAATATGTAAAAGCATTTTGTAAGTACCATTGCTTGGGCTACAGTGATGTAGTAAAAACCTTTAAAGGCAACTTTTCAAAAAGTGATCACTCAAAAGCAGGGATCACTCAAGGTACTTACTTCCACCCTGATTTGGTGGTATTGTTTGCCCGATGGATAAATCCTGATTTTGCGGTGTGGTGCGATACCATTATCAAACAGATACTCACAGGTGAACTTGAAGTACGTTACAAAGACCTTCGCCAAGACTATGACCAGCTAGAAGAGAAACACGACAAGTTATTTGAAGAGTTGAGGCTTTACCAAAGACCCGATGAAAATAACCAAAACAACAACGAACCTTTAAACGCTTAAACCTCTGCCCTTATGCAAAACCCCCAAACAAACACTACCGCCATACAACAAGTCATTGAAACCTTTGGCAGCGAAGCCGAACTATTAGAACTGTTTGACAACCTGCTGCACAGAATGACATTGGCGTATGCTGGCAACCCGCAGCCCAATTACTTTTTAGTGGGCGATTACGATTTTTTACACCAATTGAGGCAAGCCATTAAACAAGACCTGCAAAACGCTTGCCCTGCACCCCATTACCGGGCGTTGCCTACAGAAGACCATTCGCACATACGCCCACTGACCAGACCTAAGCCAATAACCAGCATTGAGCAAGCTATAGCCATTGCCGAAGCTAAAGGAATTACTGATTTTAGGGCAGTAAAACTCCAAAATGAATATGCATTGTTTACCAATTGGACCCAACAAGACGTAAAAGCCTACCAAGAATCGGTGGGTAAACTATGGGGTAACTTCTCCGATGAAGGTGTTTTTATCATTCGTTTTTTACACCTGATGCAAGACAATCAGGAGAACCTATAAGGTCACAACAATGAAAAACAGCATAAACAAAGAAGCACAACCCACTGCTACAGCTATACAACAATTGGCCGAAAACTTTGCCAGTTTAGATCAGGTAATGCAGCGACTCGATGCCCTGCTGCATAGGCTCACGTGGGCTTATGTGGGCAAGCCACCAAAGTATGCTTTTATGGTGTACGACATAGACCTGGTCAAAAGACTCAAAGCCGCCATTTACAAAGATTTGCAAAAGGTGTATACCCACCTACACTATAGCCCGCCCCCCCTGCTACCACCCGAACCCAACGACTATAATGTAGCTCCTTCGCTTTTGCGCCCTGCCATTACCAGCAAAGCCAAAGCCGATAGAATAGCCAAAACAAGGGGCATGACAAAATATAAGGTAATGCTTGAAAACGGTAAGGCTGTGCTGGAGCTTGATTGGACAGCACAAGACTTTGACAATTATTATAAGTCGGGAGGTAAACTTTGGGGCAACCACGGCAAAAACGGGCTTTTTATAGCGCGCTTGCTGCACCTCATGTGAGTCATCATTTTCTGGGTTTAAACCAAAAGGCTTACAAGTAGCATAAATTCCACGTTTCTTTTTTGTGCCAGGTTTGTACAGGTATGCTAAAAAGCAAAAAGGGCACGTTGTTGAACGTGCCCTTTTTGTTTGGTATATCGTCACTTGAGCTTTTAAAACCCAGTGTTTATTCAATGAAGGCTTATTACTTCACTACCATTGTTTTAGTAAATACTTTACCAGCTACTGCCAAACGGTAAATGTAGATGCCTTTTTGCAAGCCAGTAGTGTTCAACTGTACACGATGTGCACCAGCCTCTAAAGCTTGGTTCAACACAGTAGTTACCACTTTACCTGACAAGTTTAACACGTCTACTTTTACCTTACCAGCCTCAGCCAACTCAAAACCAATTTGAGTGCTGTATTGGGCAGGGTTAGGGAAGTTTTGCTTCAAAGTAGTTACAGTAGTAGGCGCAGCCAAACGTTGGTCAGTACCATTGTCTACACCCACCAACTCGATGTTATCAACCCAGGCAGCATCATCACCAGAAGACACAGAGTAGTCTTTGTTGTAGGTCCAGGTAAGGGTATGCTCACCAGCTGCTACGCTAAAGTTTACACGGCTCCAGTCTACATTGCCACTCCATTTTTCTTGCAATTGACCATCTACATAAAACTCTAAGAAGTCGTAGTTGCCCTCAGAAGAAACTTTTCTGTCAAAGAAAACGGCACCGTTGGCACCAAACGTTTTGGTGATTGACATGCTCACTTTTTCGTCGTGAGTAATAGTTTGCGATTTTGCCGCATAACCAGTAGCTCCGCCAGTTTGGGTTACTTCCCATTTGAAGTCGTTGCTAGTACCACTAAAAGTGAAAGCCTCTTGGCTAAAATCAGTAGTTTCGAAGTCAATAGCAATTTGAGGAGTTTGTCCTACTTTAGGATTAATCAATTCAATATTGTCTAAGTAAGCAGCATCATCGCCTCTTTTCTGTGAACCGTCTTTGGTATAAGCCCAAGTCAAAGTATGCTCACCAGCAGGTACCGCAAAACTGATGCTTGTCCAGTTGATATCGCCACTCCATTTGCCTTGCTCTTCTCCGTCAATAAAGAATCGCAAAAAGTCGTATTTTCTTTCAGACGAAACCTTGAAGTTGAACGCTACCGCAGCACCTTCGTTGAAAGTTTCAGTAATCGCTACTTCAGTACTTTGGTTATCGGCAATAGTCAAAGATTTTACTCCATAACCAGCCATTGATACTGCTTGAGTAAGCTCCCATTGTTTGTCATCGGTAAACGAGAACGCCGCTTGAGTAAAGTCGTTGGTTTCAAAATCAACCATTTTAGAGGTAGCCTTGATCCAGATATTGAAGGTTTGCTCTGCAGATTCTTTGCCATCGTTGGCAGCAATTACTACCTGAGCAGCACCTGCCTGACCAGCATCAGGAGTACCACGCAATACATATTGACCATTCTCTTTAGCAAGAGTTAACCAAGCAGGGCCAGAAACTAAAGAAAGGGTTACGTCATCACCGTCTGCATCCATTACAGTTACATTGTAAGTAAAAGTTTGGTTGGCAGCAATACTTGCAGCAGGAACAGAAGTAAACTCAGGGGCAGCATTTACAGGTTTGATACCAATAATAGCCGCGTTGCTTTCTACCCAGTTGTGGTCACCACCGTGTGTAATCATCTCGGTTAGGTAAAAATAACCGTTAGAGCGTCCAGCCCATCCCCAGTTAATGCTGAAGTAATCACCTTCGTTTGTTACTTCATAACCATCTAAGGCAAACAAGTGACCAGCGTTGGTAGTTAAGGTACTTCTTGCCGAATACAATACAGGACGTCCTTCTGAAAGCTCTTCTTTCATTTTGTCAGACCAGTCCTGGGCAGAGTAACGGCTTTTGTAGATCATGCTGATGCCACGATCGTAACGGAAATAATTTTTCAATGCAGTTACTACGTCTCTAGAGTATGCTCCAGAAGACTCTCCACTGTAGTTCATTCTTACAGAAACTCCACAGTGATACAATAGTTGTGCGTTGTGCTCGTCAGCTCTTGACTTTGACATAGCCGACCAGTCGTAAATAGTGTTGCCAAAATCAGCCGACAATTCACCATACGTATTGTGGTTATAAGTTCTTGAACCTTGTCCCTGGCGTGGGTGCTCCCAGAATCTCATTACTTGACCCATAGCAGTAGCTACACAACCAACCAAAGCACGTCCGCTAGGTCCTTTTTCGTCTTCTGGACACTGAGCGTTCCAGCCACTTCCCTGGCTATACAAGATGTCAGACATCATAGGCTCTACCTTGGTTTTTACACGCTTAGACTCGTTGCGGGTCAAACGGCTCCAGGCAGCTCTATAAGAAGTTCTTCTTGCCTTTTGTTGAGTTTTTACCAGGTCGTATACATAAATTTTGTAGTTTTTCATCCAGTTCTGAATCACCGGATTTTGGAAAGAATCATCCAAAGGATTTGTTTCTGAATAGCCCAATACAGGCTTGGCTTTATCATCAGCAGATACAATCACATAACCACCTTCGTTGTAAGACACAAGGTAGTATACTGTCATGCCTTTGTACACTACAGCTTCACAGCTTTTTACTGTTTTTTGGTTTCCTGTAGTTCTTTGGTTTCCGTTTTGGCTAGAAAGCCAGTTGAGTGCAACACTAACTGCTGTCGACTTTTGGATAGGGTCAGCAGCAAGGTTTCCTATGAGCAATAAGCTCATAAAAAGAGTAGTAAATAATCGCTTCATTCTAAGAGTGTTTTGTTTGTTAAGGGTTAATTAGTTTTAGCGCATTATTTTTCTGAAAAATAACAAGTAACAGTGTTTTGATAAAGCATCGTCTACATTCAACAAATAATTGTTAAGTACATTTTTTTTAAGCCTGGCTATGCGAAGTCAATTCCTCACTTAACACTGCTTTTCCTCAATTATTACTTGTCCATAGCTCGTCTTACAATCAATAGCTGGTGTTATATTTTCTAAAAAAATAATAGAATGACAGTAGTCAAATAAAATACCTGGCTTACACCAGAAAAGTAGTTTTGAAGTAGGTTTCTCAACATATATATGCTCAGCACCCGAATCTTAATAAACTACAAATTTTTATTTCACATTACTTCTTTTGTAAACTAAATTTAGTCAAAAAATAAAATATTCTTTATTCCGAATCGTTTTGCAAAGCTATTGAAAAAAGGAGCGCAGTCACACATTAGGAGCCTAAAATGTTTACACTTTTTTAACAAAAACCCTCCGAAGTAGCAATTAATCCCAATCATAATAGTATCATTGACCATATCAGCACAATAAACTCTTTGATTAATCTAAATGGAAAGTAAAAATTTTCATAGCGGATAAGTACAATTAATGTGTATTTTATCGAAAGCAAATAATCAGAAAAAGACAAACGTTTTTACGTACCCTTTAGTTGCCTTAAACAGCTACTACCGAAGTCAATTCTACAGTTTTGCCATCTGCCGGAATTATCGCCTGAATGCCTTGGTTATTTACTGACTTTTTGACGCTGGAGTATTGCATAAAATAGCGGCTGATTTTACCTTGACAATCAGCCTCCGAAGTCTAGTACTCCAGACACTAAATGCAAAAACAATTAGAGCAGTTCTTTGTCGTATTTTTAAGAATGGAAAAACAAATGAGTAGGAAACAGGCATCAGGCTTCAATATAATGTGTTCAACCACACACCTACCCAAAACACTTCAATACTGATTACTTCCTTTTTAAAGAAGGAGGGGAGGTAAAAGCAAGACCTAAAGGGAAAGAAAAGAAAAATTATAGCCAATACAATCAGGTGATTAACTAAGCATATAATAACCACAAGAAATATTAAATCACTTTTTACTCCTATGTAGGTGATTTTTTTAGTAACTTAACAACTACCTGGCTTAGGTCAGATACGCATTTACTGTATCACAAACAAACTTTAAATTTATATAATTATGACAATCGCAAGTATTATAGTATGGATGCTATTAGGAGCACTTTCTGGATGGATAGCAAGTAAGCTGATTGGTGGCATAGGCACCGGATTGCTTGGCACCATATTAATTGGTATAGCAGGTAGCTTTTTAGGAGGCTGGCTTGGTTCTGTACTCAAAATATCAGGGGCAACAGTTGGAGGGTTGAGCCTTCCCAGCATATTTACCGCAATATTTGGTTCTGTAGTATTACTGTTTCTTATTAAATCGCTGAGACGTTAAATACAACTACACACAACCTCATTAATTAAAAAAGGCATACGCTACCAAAAAAGTATTTGGTGGCGTATGCCTTTTTTAAGCAAATCGTAAAAATAACTTTGCCTTCCAACGCTAACGTTATGCTCTAAAGCTCAGCATACCACACGACGTATCGTCGGCATATAAATATTTAAAGTTTGCTGGTGTAAAACCTGTTGGCATTTTTGACTAACAAAACTATAAACACTTAAAAATGAACAATTTATATACATGTTAGTTGCTGGTAGCACAGGGGCTAACTTGAAGCTTGTTGCTGAAAGCTTGTTGCTGAAAGCTTGCACCTGTTGACGCTTTTGACTAGCAAATTTATAAACACCTGAGAATACATGTATTGTGAAATTCGTAGTTGCTTAAAACTCAAGGTGTAAAACCCAGTATCTAGCATCTAGAACCCAGAACCCAGTAAGGGCTACCAACCACATCATTTACTTACCACCTTGATGCTCCGCTTAATCAGGTCAATCTTTTCTTCGAGCCCTTGCAGCGTTTGGTCAAGAATAGTCACGTGCCCCATTTTGCGCGAAGGTTTGGTTAGCTTTTTACCATACAAATGCAAATAAGCCCCCTTTACCCCCAAAGTATCGTTTACTCCCTCATAATGTGCATTGCCAGTATGCCCGCTTGCCCCCAACACATTCACCATTGCCGCCAAACTCTGTGCACTGGTGTCTCCCAAAGGTAAATTCAAAATAGCCCGCCAAAGTTGCTCATATTGTGAGGTACCATTGGCTTTGATTGTATGATGCCCACTATTATGAGGTCGAGGGGCCACTTCATTTACTAAAATTTTGCCTTCTTTGGTCAAAAACAACTCTATTGCCAGCAAGCCTACCATATCTAGTTTAAGCATTACCTCTTGTGCCAGGGCTTCGGCCTGAGCAGCTTGTTCGGGGGTAATTTGGGCGGGTGCCAACAAGTAGTCTACCAAGTTGTGTGCAGGATGAAACACCAGCTCGACCACAGGGAAAGTGCGCATGCCTCCGCTTTCGTTACGTGCTACAATGACCGAAATTTCCTTGTCAATGTCTACCAGCTTTTCGAGCAAACTGGGTTTGTCAAATCCATGTTCAAAATCATTGGGACTGGTAAGTTTTTGTACCCCTCGCCCATCGTATCCATCTTTGCCCAATTTCTGAAAAGCAGGCAAGAAGTCAGCGTGATCAGCCAACTGCCCCTTATTGTCTATGAGCACAAACTCAGGCGAAGGAATTTGATGTGTTTGATAAAATTGCTTTTGTAAACGTTTGTCTTGAATAGTTCGAATGACCTGGGGTTGAGGAAAAACTTTTTTTCCTTCCTGGTGCAGTTTCTCCAATGCATCTACATTTACACTCTCTATCTCTATGGTAAGCACATCGACAGTTTGCCCAAACTGATACACCGTATCAAAATCAGTAAGTTTACCTACTTCAAACCTGTTGGCAAACAATTTACAGGGTGCGTTGGGGTCAGGATCTAACACACTAATATCAAGGTCGAAATCAATGCCTGCCTGGATCAA
The DNA here is from genome assembly GCF_000169175.1 of Microscilla marina ATCC 23134. NCBI lineage: Bacteria > Pseudomonadati > Bacteroidota > Cytophagia > Cytophagales > Microscillaceae > Microscilla > Microscilla marina. The sequence goes on along the minus strand of NZ_AAWS01000014.1, from coordinate 126,868 downwards.
CATACGTCCCAGTTGCCCACCTCCTAATATACCTACTTTTTGCATTTTGTTAATTTAATGATTTGTACCTGTTTTTCAGGCTATATACAACGTGACAATTGGGGCAAATTTAGGCAAAAAACAGGGGATTCGCCCAAATTATCGCATAATAGCGCCCATATCAAACAATAAAAAGACACATAAACTTAAACTTGAAAACAGACTTTTTTTAGTAATAAAATACTAGATTGCTCACCTAAAGTAAAACAATAATATCATTCGTTAAATACCTAAAGTAATTATGCCTGATCAAATAATGAAAACCCAAAATGAGGGTGCCAATACACAAAACAAGTCTAAATCGCAAGTTGTACACAATCAAACTATTAAAACCAACCAAACTCCTCATAAGGCTAAGCGTGGAGCAGTAATACAGCGAAAAACCACGCCTTCTAAAACAGAAAAATGGACGTTTAGCCAATTCGAGAAAGCCTACAACACCCCGGTAGACCAAAGTGAACTCACCACCGAAGAAAAAAAATACTTTGAGGAGTATGAAAAACGCGCACAAGTATACCTCGATCGTGCCGGAAGCAAATGGGGCGGAAAAACCAAGATTACCGGAAGTATGTTTGCCAATGCTGCCCGCTGGAGCTACCTGCACTATGGCAAAGACATGAGCAAGGTAGTACCAGTAGAGTTTGCACTTGCCCAGGCTCAATTTGAGTCTCACCTGGGAATGACAGGACGAAGTGCATCAAAAAACCCGTTTAACATTGGAGAATATAACAACAGTACTGCATCGTTTGTGAGCAAAGTAAAAGATGGAGATATGGGAGTAGCCATGTACTATCACCTCATGGCAGAAGACTACCTCTCGGCGCGCACCTCAGACGAATTGCTCGAAAACTTTGTCAATGAACGCGGAAGTCGATATCAGGTAGACGATGGTGGAGTAAGTGACAAAAGCTATGAGGCCGATGTAAAAAAGCAAATGGGGTTTATTGGCAGGTATGCCGATAAAAACGGGGCTAAATTCACCACTACTACTCCTGACAAAAAAACTACTACCGCTAAAAAAACCACCAGCAACCCGGTAGAGACAGTCTATAAAAAATATAGTAGCGGCAAAATAGATATGATTGCCTTGGGCACAGCACTGGTGCCATTGGCAAAGTCGCATGCCTCGCATATATTACAGGTATTTGATAAACTCCCCTGGCTGCACCGCGATAACCTGGCGTATGTAATGACCAACCACGGAGGCAGTGCGCTGGCATCGTTTGATAAAAAAGTATTGCAACGAATAAGTGATGAGCTAGACGCTGTTCCTTGGATTAGCCGCACATATACAGCCACCCAAATACAAAAGAAAAAGGTGGATGCGTTGCTAGGCGGACAAAAAAAACAGCCTTCTTCTAAGAAAGGAATTGTAACGGCAAGCTCGCTGAATGTACGCAAGGGGGCAGGAGCCAATTTTGGAAAAAATGGTAAGGCAATCAAAAATGGCGCAGAAATTACCATATTAGAAACCAAAAACGGATGGCACCGTATTGGCGACCACCGCTGGGTATCGGCTAAGTATGTGTCGTTGGTAAAAACCGAAGAAAAAGACAAAAATACTAAAGGCAAAAGTAGTGTGCCTACCTCCACCAACTTCAAGGCATCAGAGTTTGATTGTCACGATGGCACTGCAGTACCCCCTGAGTATTATCCCAACGTACAAAACCTTATGAAACAACTGGAAATATTACGCACCGAAATGGGGGCAAGCATTGCCATTAATTCCTCTTATCGCACCCCAAGCCATAACAAGGCAGTAGGGGGCAAAGCAAATAGCCAACATTTGTATGCTAAAGCTGCCGATATAGTCGTTAAAGGGTATACTCCTAAACAAGTACATACCAAAATAGAAGCGTTGACTAAAGCCGGAAAAATGACCCAAGGCGGGCTGGGGCTTTACAAAACATTTGTACATTATGACATTAGGGGTACTAAAGCCCGCTGGGACTTAAGTTAAAAACCCTAACCCAAGAAGTTGTGAAAAATGTATTTATTTGGTTGATGGTGGGCAGTCTTTGGGGCTGCCACGGATCAACCTCTACTCAACATCCACCTGTAGCCACCCCCAAAGACTCTGTTGTTTCTACTACCATAGTGGCTCCTTCAGCTCAAAAAGAGGTCAAACCTCCTGTAAAAACAATAGAAATTCCTTATGACGCTACCGCAGGCAAAAAGAGGGCATTGTTGGCACAAGAAGCTTACAAAAACCCTCGCGACCAACGTACTTATGGAGCTGACCCCAAGGCAAAAGCCAAAGGTGAAAAGTTAGATTGTTCTTATTTTGTCCGAGAGGTAAGCACTACTGCCCAATCTGACAAAGCACGTAGGATCAAACAACAAAGGGGTTATTTACAACCCCACGAACTGGTAAAATACGATCAGTTTTTCACCCCAAAACGCCTGTATGCCAACAAACTAAAATCGATGAGTGGCAAGATGGCCGATGTGTTGCAAAAGCATGGTGTATACAGCACCAGAGTAAACGATATACATCTGGGCGATTATGTATTTATAGGTAAGGGCAAAACCCGCAGCATACAGAGTATTGGACATGCAATGGTAGTAAGTAAAATAGATACCATCAATGGGCATCTCAGGTATTACTTCATTGATGCGGGTTATCGTGGTATCAAAAAAGTGAATGGAGTAATAAAAAGAGTAAAAAGAAGCGTACGCAGTGGGTATTATATTACCCACCAGGGTACTGTATGGAGTGGTAAATATATCAGGTATTTTAAAGGTACAGGCCGCCCCAGGTAGAGGTTAACCATTCAAGGCAAGCCAAAAGGCTTGCCTTGAATGGTATTACTTTATTTATATTGAGAGCCTAACGGCGCTTCCTTATCTTACGTATTTTCAACATGTTTTTATCCAACTGCTCTACCTTATAGTCTAACCCATTGCCTACCTTACTGGCAATATTGAGAATAGCTACACGGTTTCTTTGTGTCCAATGCCAGTTATATTTATCAAACGAAGGTCCACGGCTGTTCCCATGCTTTCTCCATCTGTGCTTAAGAAGTTTCCCTCCTTTTTCGAAAGTAAGTCCCGTATATAACAAACGATTGGGCACTTTATTCTGCTCTGCCACTTCATAAGGACGGTATACTATTACTCCTTTGACAGACTCTGAAGGAGACATCACCCAATGCTGGTATAAATAGTTTTGGTTGACTCTTGTGTTGTTGTTATTGTTTAAGGTAGGGGATGTGAAGGTGAAGGCTGCTGTTACTAAAGTTAAAATAAATGTACTCATCATAGTCTTAATTTATATTTTGGTTGCCATAGTATTGTAGGTTGTAAGGTGTTTGGTTAATTGCTATTATTTAGAGCATGGTACGCTAAAAAGGGAGCATAAAGTTTTACTTTTCCATATAAATTTTGTCCTATTTTCTTCCACCAATCAATAATAGGTAATATTACTAATCAATTACCAAGCAACTTCCCCAATTCGCCTTGGTATAGTTGTATTATTTACAGATTGGCACGTGGAACAATTCTGCTATATTATAACACTCACCAACAGTACATCAAATTGCTTATAATATAACCTAAATGAACATTGTTTGTATTTCAACTACTACCCTACCCCCCCTTCCGTCTCTTGTATTATTCTTGAATATTATCACTCAACCTAGTACCTCAACCTCTAAATACCTGATACATTATTTCGGCGATATTTGCCCCCTGACTTTACTTAAAAAATATCGCGTAGCTATGGCTATGCTCAATTTTTGAAGTTCGTCAGAGAACAAATCTCATCCAAAATAAATGGTGCATTTACTTAGAGGATAAGGTACTAGTCATAGTCTTGCCCCACTTTAGCTTATTTTTTTGTATAACTTTATACTAATGAATTGTTCAAAAATAAATTTACACTCTGAGAGGTGATTTTTCGCCTTGATACTTCGTTATTTTTAGCCTTTGGCAGAGCTAGCTGTAGCCATCGGTTTTTGCCCGTAGCACTGCTATGGGCGCAAAAAATAGCCTCGTCTCAAAACAAAACCTCTACCTCAAGAATAGCAATTTAATTGCTCACCATTCCTTAGAGTTTCTACCTGTTGCTTGAAAACAAGCAAATATTTATTAAAAAACACAAAAAAACCGTACACCTTCACATGGTACACTGTAGATACACGCGAAAATGAGGCATTAAGCCTATCTATATGTTAATACCTGACATATTTTTAACTTTAGAACAGCACCTATGAAAACCCTCCAATGCCTTATGGCAACTTTGGTCTACGTACTGACTATACCGCCTGTATGGACGCAAAAACTTTATCAATACCAAAAAGAAGGGAAGTGGGGTATACTTGATGAAAACAAACAAGTAGTGTTACCTTTCAAATACGACAAGATTCACTACGTTAATCAAGGGTTTATAGTAACAATCAATAAAAAAAAAGGTTTGCTGACCAGGGAGGGCAAACAAATGTTAGCTATTCAATACGACTATATCAGTCAAAACAAGAATGGGTTGATCATAGGTAGTAAAAATAAAAAATATGCGTTGTTTACTGCACAAGGCAAAGCGCTTACGCCTCATTTGTACAGCAACATGTACCATAACGAGCACGCCCAGCTATTAAAGGTCACCATCAAAAAACCAGGGCAGACCAAAAAGCAGGGCTTTATCAACCATCGGGGCAAGGTAGTAATTCCAATTAAATACGATGAGCTTGACAACTTTTACAAACACCCTTTGGTGAGCGTAAAAATCGGCAAAAAACAAGGCATGCTCAACAAAAAAGGGAAAGTAGTAGTACCCATTGTCTACAGTTATGCCTACTATTTGTCTGATCAGCTCATTCTTTTGAAGAAGAATAAAAAGTATGGGGTAGTTGATGTAAACAACCAACCGATACTGCCCATTAAATACGATAAAATAAGCAGCAGTTTGTTGTTTGAACAGTTTTTGGCTGCGGGTAACCATCAATATATAGGGATGTTCGATACCCAAGGCAAACAAGTGTTGCCTATCAAATACACCAAAATAGAAGCTTCCAGTTCAATGATTAAGCTTACTTCAGCCCACCATAAAGTAGGCTTGGCCAATGCTAAGGGTAAGCTCATTGTCTCCCCTAAATATGACTATATCAACCCTTATGCTAATGGGCTCATGCCAGTACAACGCAACAAAAAAACGGGTTATATCAATGCTCAAGGCAAAGAGGTGATAGTATGCCAATATGAGAGTGGAGGGCAGTTTAAACAAGGGCATGCACTAGTAAAAACACAAGGGAAATGGGGCATTATTAATACCAAAGGCGAAATGGTAGTAGATGCCATATATGACTATATAAATCTGGATGACCTAAAGAGTGGTACGCAATATATACAAGCACAAAAAAATCAAAAATATGGTATGATCAATTTACAAGGGTCCACCACTATTTCGTTTATACACGATAGTTATATTTACAAGCACAACGGCAGCACACCAATATTTGTGGTGAAAATTAACGGTAAAAGCGGGGTAATAGATTACAAAGAAAACATATTGATCCCTATTGAATATGATAATGTGGTATATTACAATGGCCTTTATAAACTCAAAAAACAGGGTTTATGGGGATGGTTTGATCCTATAGGCAATTATCAATCGGCGCTTGTTTACAAAAAACTTAAATTCTTGAGTAGAGATGTGGTCATGGTCAGGCACAACAACGGCAAATATAGCTTGTATGATGTATTTTCGGGCAAAAAACTTACTGAACAGTATACGCAAATGGGGTATTTGTTTTACCAATCAGAGTTGGGCGATTATATTATCTACCCTTACTTTTCTCACGGAATGATACCAGTAGAAAAAAATGGAAAATGGGGAATGCTTAGTCAGGGTGGTAAATTGATATACCCTTGTACATTAGACAAAGTATATAGCTTTGCGCATAACCAGGCACGTGTAGTAAAAGAAAAAAACACGGGCTATATAAACAGTACTGGAAAGGTGTATTTTGTAAAAGAATAAGTAAGCTTCTTTTTTTGACAAAAAAGCAAAGTTTCAGGGAGAAATGATAGAGTCTATCAACAGAACCAGAAACCTGTTTTTACCCAAATAATTGCCCAAAGTTTTTTTCATTTTGCTCAAATTACCTACCTTATTGCGTCAAGACAGGGGGCTGATATACAAAAATGCTTGCCTCCTTTGCTGTTTTTAAACAATCAAAAATATGGTTTCTGATATTAGTTTAGATCGTGTCAAGGGTTTTTTTATGGGCTTGGCAACAGGCGATGCACTGGGTATTCCGGCAGAGTTTCAAAGCAGACAAAAGCTGAGCAAAAACCCAGTAACAGGCATGCGTAAAGGAGGAATATACGGAAAATCTGCTGGAATATGGTCGACCGATGGTTCGTTGACATTTTGCGTAGCCGAAAGCTTGCTTACGGGGTTTAACCTACACGACATTGCCAAAAAATTTGTAGATTGGCTATACAATAACTACTGGACAGCCGATGGAGAAGTATTTGATGTGGGAGTGATTGTAGCCAAGTCAATCCAACGCATTAAGAATGGCACTGAGCTTTCCGAAGCTGGTGGCAACGATGAAATGGACAACGGCAATGGTGCACTCAACTATACCCTGCCTTTGGGGTTTCATACCCGTACTTTGTCTATCAGCGAACGGTTTATATACATAGAACAGCTCTCCTCATTGACCAATCGCCATTTGCGTTCTGTGATTGGCGCATTTATCTTCTCTGAGATGGCCATCTGGCTTATGCGAGGTGGTGATATTGACATTGCCAAAGCGTATGGAGCCATGACTCAAACCCTGAACGACTTTATCAAAGAAAGAGAAAACCTTCAGCAAGAAGCTGCCTACTACCAACGGGTGCTAGACGGTAATCTTAGACAACTCCCCGTAGAGTCTATCTCGTCTACGGCTTATGTAGTAGATTCAATAGAGGCTTGTTTTTGGTGCCTGCTCAACACCAACAACTACCAAGATGCAGTGCTCAAAACCGTTAACCTGGGAGAAGATGCCGACACCATTGGGGCAATGACAGGCGCATTGGCAGGGCTATACTATGGCTATGAAGCCATTCCAACCATCTGGAAAAATCAAGTAGCCCGCAAAGATGATATTATTGCCTTGAGCGAGCAATTTTACCACAGTGTAGCAAGCCATACATCAACCAATTAGAAGTTTCCCACGTTTTACTGAGAAACAATACTTACCATTATGAAAAAACTCAGTGTTATTTTACTCATCACCATATTTTGTGGAACAATAGGCTATGCCCAAAAACAAGCAAAAACTCCATTAGACTTGCTCAAAACTATTCACAAACTAGCTGAAGCCAAAAAATACAAAAAACTGAATAAATACCTTTATCAGGGAAAGATCACCAATGCGCCTGTAAAGGAAATGGCTAATAAAACAATGGGGCAATTGATACTGGAAGGCATACAAGGTAAAAAAACAATCGGAGTAGCGGCTTACAATGCCCAAGGACTCAATGCAATCATTACCAAACACGCCGAACGAATTGTGCCTATTACTAAAGAAGTATTGAAAGATTTGTTTGGGGAGGAAAATGAGGGATTTGCTCAATTCGCCGACCTAAAATACCTGGCAGATAACCGCCCAAATGATTTGTATATTTTTGACCATCAAGGAGTGCATATACTCATGGCAAAGCTAAAGAAAAAGAGGTTTGTTCTGGTATTTTGGGAAGGTTTGTCAAATATAACAGAAGATAATAAAAACAGCACTGAACCTAACATAAAAGCGATAGATGGAGGAAAATAACCCTCGTTTATGGTAATACCAAGGCAAAAACTTTTTATATATAAAAACTTATCAATGATGAAAAAAATCAGTTCTTTAATGCTCATCTTGTTATTCAGCACTTCTGTAACAATGGCACAACGCCGGGCAAAAACACCTCTCAAACTACTCAAAATAGTATATAAACTTGCCGAAGCCAAAAAATATGACAAACTCAAAAAGTTTCTCTACAATGGCAAAGTATCCGAAAAGCGAACAGGCATGACAGGTAAAACCATGCGTGAATTACTCTTGAACGGCATTAAAAATAAAAGCAAAAGCGGAGATTTTTCTTATAACGGCCAAGGACTCAAACTCATTATTGACAAGTACTCAGATAGGATTATACCCATACCTCAAAAATTAAGAAAACGCTTGTTTGAGGGAAACAGAGACTTTGCCCAGTTTCCTGACCTTAAAACCATCTCGGAGCAACGCCCACAAGATATTTATATTTTTGACTATAAAAGTGTGCATATCCTGATGGCAAAAATAGACAAAGGGTACCAATTGGTATTTTGGGAAGGTTTGAAGCGTATCAACAGCAAAAACAGTAGCACAAGTGAGTCTAAAAAATCTTCAAGTAAAACAACTGATGGTGGAGGAGAATAGCTTTTTTATGAAAATGAAATATTACTACATTATTTTATTGGTTGTATTTGTGGGCAGTGCAAATACAGAAGCCCAACGTCGAGCAAAAACTCCAGCAAAGCTGCTCAAGAAGGTTTACCAACTTGTGGAAGCCAAGAAGTTTGACAAGCTTAAAAACTACCTTTATCAAGGAAGTGTAAAACACTTATCAGACACACCTAAAGGGCAAGATCATACCATAGGTGATATGATTATAGATGGAATCAAGAGAAAAAGAGATCAACCCCATGATTTTGGCTATAATGCCCAAAACCTTAAGTTGATCATAGACAAACATCTTGATAAAATTAAACCAATATCTCAAGAGCTCAAAGAAAAAGGGTTTGGAGACAGAGAGCGAGAGTTTGGACGCTTTCCAGACCTGTATGCCATTGCTAAGAAACACCCAAAGAATATTTACCTTTTTCAGCACAAGCAAGTGGTTATCATTATGGTGAAATTTAAAAAGAAAGGGGTTAAACTAGTTTTTTGGGAAAATCTTGGAGCAATGTCCAAGGACAACGACTTAAGCCAAGGCTAAGGGTGGAAACAAACTTTGCCCAAAAGCTGGATAGCACATTGCCAAGCATAAAAAAAGCTTCAGAAAATCAATCTCTGAAGCTTTTTTTAATTTGAATTATGCTATTTCAAAAACAAATTGTCATTCAATGCAATCAAAAATGCTTCTTTGTCTTGAGTGTCTATCAATAATGAAATGTTGTGCGAACTGGCACCATAAGAAATCATGTGAACAGGAATGCCTTTTACTGCTTCGAACACCTCTACTGCAAGCCCTCCCCTATTGAAAGGAAAATACCCCACCACGCACACAATGCTTTGGTTTTCGTCTACTTCTATAGTGGCTATTTTCTTGATTTCCTCCGTTATTTCGTGCAAAAAAGTGTCGTCATCGATGGTAATAGACACTGCCACTTCTGAGGTGGTAATCATATCAATAGGTGTTTTGTACTGTTCAAACACCTCAAATATTTTGCGTAAAAAACCATAAGCCAACAACATTCGGCTCGACTTAATTTTAATAGCTACAATCCCATCTTTTGCTGCTACCGCCTTTACCTGCTCCTCTTCATCCGGAATATTTCTGATAATGGTTCCTTCTGCCTCTGGCTGCATAGTGTTTTTGAGTCGTACCGGAATATTGTATTTTTTTGCCGGATGAATGGTCGCTGGGTGTAAAATTTTTGCCCCAAAATAAGCCAACTCTGCGGCTTCTTCAAACGACAACTCAGCTATAGGAAAAGTCTTTTCTACAATGCGGGGGTCATTGTTATGCATCCCGTCAATGTCTGTCCATATTTGTATTTCGGCAGCCCGCAACGCAGCCCCCAACAACGACGCGGTAAAATCACTGCCACCCCGCTTAAGGTTGTCTACTTCATTGTTGGCATTTTTGCATATATACCCTTGGGTAATAAATAGCGTATCTTGTGGGTATCGTGCGATTATTTCTTTAAGTTTTTGCTCAATCACCCCCAAACGAGGTTCGTTGTATTCGTCGATGCGCATAAAATCAAGCGCTGACAACAACACGGCGGGAACGTTGACTTCATTCAGGTAGTTTTGAAACAACTTAGTAGACAACAATTCGCCTTGTGCAAGTAATTCTCTTTCTTTTTTGAGCGTAAAACCAGCTCCTTCCATCTCTATGATGGTTTCTATAAAACCGAAATGCGCCGAAACAATTTGGAACCCCTTCTGGTAAGTCTTGTCCTGTTTATACAACTCCTTGATAAAAGCTTCGTAGTGTTTTCGTAGCTGCTCAATTTCTTCCAGGGCTTCCTTATTTCGCCCATAAGTCAAATGACTGACAATATTTACTAGACTATTGGTTGTACCCGACAATGCCGAAAGTACCACTACTTGCTTATCAGAGTTATTAATCAACTGAGCAATGTGGCGCATGCGCTCCGGTTTTCCTACCGAAGTGCCTCCAAATTTAAGCACTTTCATTTCTGTGTTTTTTTATTTTAAAGGTTTGAAGTGTATTTGAGATTTACGGGGCAAATAGCCCCATAATAAATTGCTGTTCTAAAACCCTAACATTTTGATGGCTGTAATTGCCGCTTCATCGCCTTTATTTCCGTGTTTGCCACCTGCCCGGTCTAAAGCCTGTTGCTGAGTATCAGGAGTAAGTACCCCAAAAATCACGGGTTTGCTGTACTTCAGCGATACATCGGTAATGCCAGTGGCTACCGCCTGAGAAATGAAATCAAAATGTCGTGTTTCGCCCTGAATAATACAGCCTATACATATTACTGCATCTATTTTAGGGTCTTGTGCCATCCACTGTGCTCCCAGGGTTAGCTCAAAGCTACCAGGTACAGTTTTTACCACAATATGATCGTCGTTAGCTCCTTCTTTAGTCAAAGTAGCTATTGCTCCGTCCAGCAATGCTCCTGTTACTTCTTCATTCCACTCTGCCACCACAATGGCAAAACGCTTATTGCTAATGTCACTCAAATTTTTTTGAGAGTATTCACTCAAATTTTTTAAAGATGATGCCATACTTACTATTTCTTAAATTCAGGAAAACAGATGTGTATATAAACAAAAAAAGGTTGAGAGGTAGATAATACCTTTCAACCTTCTTAAGGTAATAATTATATCTCTCCCTATTTTTTCTGAGCTAAAAGTTTACCCTTGTATTTCTTGGCATTGTTTGCATCTGAAGCATTTGGGTAATCCTTCAATAAACGCTCATAAGTAGCTATTGCTGCTTTGGGTTTATTTTGCAACTCATATACAAGTGCTAACTTCATTAGATAAGGAGGGGTAAAAAACTTATTTGGTTCATGATCTATGGCTTTTTTGTAGTTCAAAATAGCCTTGTCATACTGTTTCAATTCTTGGTAGGCATCAGCGACTAATGAATAGGCACGGGCTTGCACCAATAAATCTGAAGTACTGAACTCCTCTAGATAGTTGATTGCTTCTTGAAACTTGCCTTGCTTAAGATAAGCTACGCCAGTATAAAAAGCCGCCAGGTTTCCGGCTTTGGTGCCAGAATAGTCTTCGTTGATAGCCTTGGCACCAGGTCTGGTTCCAAAACCATTCACTACACGGTTCAAAGAATCTATTTCATAGTATCGTTGAGCAAAGAAAATTTCTTCCTGAGCTTTTCTTTCTTTTTCGCCTTGCAGGTAGTTCATTACAAAATAGCCAGCTACTGCTACTACCAATACACCGAGCGCTATAGTAATGATACGTTGGTTTCTCTTGAGGAAAGTTTCTGTTCCTAGCAAGCGTTCCTGCAAAGTGTCTGCACTTTCCAGGTTCTCAAATATTTGAGTAGTAGTGTCTCCTTCTTGTGTATGGAGCTCTTTTTTACCTTTGTTAGTAGAAGGTTTTCCTTTTCTGTTGGGTCTTTTATTTCCAGCCATTACTCAACACGTTTCTTTTTTGAAATGCAAAGTTAGTAATAAGGACTCAATTAACAATGCTAATAAATAATAATTTGTTGATAAATAAGCATAGAGTGAGCCCAAAATGGGGCGCAAACCTAACAAAAAACCTTAGTTATGTCCATCATTTTTTGATAATTCTTCAATTTTAGCCTTCAACTTTGCTATTTCCTCCTTTTTTTCTTCAATTTTTGTCTGATCTCTCATCCGAATTTCTTCAATGGCTTTATTCGCTTTGAGCAATTCGTCGGTTCTTTTCTTAAGTTTTCGAGTATTTTGGCGGGCTTTTACTTCAAAATATTTCACTTCTGTAATGTCTTGAGCAAACTTTACAATCTTGTAAGGCTCTCCATTCAGATCAAATATTGGATTATAAGTTCCACTAAACCATATTTCAGTACCATCTTTTTTTACCCTTCTGAAACGCCCACTTACATACTCTCCATTGAAGAGTTTTTCCCATAAAGTTTTATAATCATCAGAGGTTTTGGTAAAATCATCTACAAAAATATTATGATTTTTATTTACCAACTCTATCAATTTATATTGCATCAGGTCAAGAAAACGCTGATTGGCATGCAAGATGTACCCTTTCATATCAAACTCTATCACCAGATTCGATTTGTTAATGGCAGACATTTGCCCTTCGTAGTCCATGTTTTGTACCTTTTGCTGGGTAATCACAGTTGCCAGTTGAATCACCTTGTAAGGTACTCCAGTAATATCTTTTACTGGGGTAAAGGTAGCGTTCAACCAAACAGCCTTCCCGTCTTTGGCTACCCTCTTAAACTCTCCTATTTGAGGAATGCCTCTCCTTAGCTCGCTCCAAAACTTCTTATAAGTTGCCATATCCTCTGCGCCCTCTTCCAACAACAAAATATCTTTATGCTCTTTGAGCTCATATACATTGTATTTAAGTGCATCCAAAAAGATGTTGTTCACTTCAAGTATGTTCCCCTCCATGTCAAACTCTGCCGTGGCAAGCGCAGTGTTGATAGCAGTTATTTGTCCAGTCAAAGCCAACTGATTTTGCTCTAGCTCTGTTTTTTGTTTCTGCAAAATAGAAGCATTCTCTTTCAGCTCTGTTTCATACGTCTTCACATCGTTTATATCCTGAGCAAAGTTTTGTATTTTATAAGGCTGCCCATTCAAGTCTAAGATAGGGTTATAGCTACTTCTCACCCATACTTTTTCGCCCGACTTATTGATGTACTGAAATTCTCCGGTAAGGCTCTTGCCCCTGGCCAGCTTTTTCCAATCTTGCATATACTGCACCGTTGCAGGGTCTTTAGTATCTACCAATACAGAGTGGTGCTTGCCTTTGATTTCGTTTAAACGATAGCCCATCAACTGTAAAAAGATATTATTCGCATTTAATATATAGCCCTCGGTGTCATATTCTACTACTGCGTTGGTTTTATTAATGGCCTCTAGTTCTCCTTTAAAGTCCATACTCAACTGCTTTTGCTCAGTAATATCTATGGCAAGTTCTATGACTTTATAAGGGCGCCCCTTGACATCTTTTACAGGAGTATAAGAAGCATTTAACCAAATTTCGCGTCCATCTTTGGTAATTCTTTTAAACTCCTCGGTTTGGGGTAAACCTTCCTGAAGTTCCAGCCAAAACTTTTTGTAACGGGACTTTTCTACTTCTTTGGGATCAACAAAAATAGAATGGTGGCTGTCTTTGATGTCGTAAATGCTGTAACCAAACATCTCAAGAAAAAGGTTGTTGGCATTAAGAATGGTACCTTGCATGTCAAACTCAGCCGTGGCAAGCGTAGTATTGATGGCGGTCATTTGACCAGTCAATTCTGCCTGACTCTTTTTCATTTCTTCTTGAGTAGTTACCAACTCTTGCAAACTCAAGGCACTTTCTTCTTCTTTTCGCTTTAATTTTTTGGCTGTTTCCTGGGCTTCGTTCAACAGTAGTTGAGCTTCGTGGTTATTTTTAAGGGTAGTCACACTGGCACCAATGTTCTCGGCAAGTTTTTTTACAAACTCTATTTCATAGTCTTTAAACAAATGAAAAGAAGCCAGTTCGATAATGCCTACTACATCATCTTCGTTTACAATCATAGGAATCACCAAAATACTACGTGGGTTGGCGCTCCCCAAACCAGAGTTTACCAGTGTGTATCCAGAGGGTACCTCTTGCAAATACACCGCATCTTTTTCTTGCCAGCTTTGTCCGGCAAGCCCCTGTCCCAAATAAATTTGCCTTTTCAGGAAACGCTTACGGTCAAAGGCATATACTGAGGTAAGTTCCATACAAGGTGCTTCATAGTCTTTGTCATTGAGCACAAATATGCCTCCCTGATTAGCACTGAGGTACTTTACCAGGTTTGATATTACTTCATCGGCAAGATCTTGTATTTGTTTACTTTCACGCACAATGCTGTTAAACTTGGTCAAACCTTCGTTTACCCACTTGCGTTCTTGGTCTTTAATAGCAATCTGCTTGAGCCCTTCTTGCATTTGATTAAATGCTTTGCCCATTTCGCTATGCTCCTCAAAGACATCCAGTTTACTTTCCAGGTTGCCATCAGCGATTTGCAACGAAAAATCTTTTGTTTTTTGCAAGTGATAGGTCACCAACTGTAATTCTTCTACAATCTCACTGGTTTCGTCCTCCAGCGACTTCATGTGTTTGGGCAGCTCTCCCTTTCGCAACATGCGCACATAGTCACGCAATTGATAAATATTCCGCAGAATTTTATGAGACAAATCGCGGATCAGGTAAAGCATCACGGCAAACAATACCACCCCAAGCGCTACAAACAACATCCAGAAAACATTCCAGAGGTAAGCAATTTGCCCGTGTTTCATTTCCAGCTCCCGGTTCTGAATACTTTGTAGCTCTAACACTTCATTGTGCACTTGATTGATCAAAGGCAACACTCTCTTACTGAAAGCATCTTCCCGGCTACTGGTTTGTGGGGTAAGCAATACATCGTTTTGATGATTTGCCAGATTTTCTATGTTCTCAAGGTTATAAATGTCATCACTGCGCTTAGCTATCACTTCTTCTATCAAAATCTGGCTGTTTTCGAGCTTTTGGAGGATGGTTTGCAAGTTGAGGTACTTGAGCTTCATATCCAGATTTTGCCACTTTTGCTCATACACCGCCAATGTATCATAAATTTGCTTGATTTCTTTTTTCCAGATACTTGCTCGCTTTTGCTTGTAATCACCTTCTACCTTTTGATTGTTATTTTCAAAAATCATGTATACCTGCAAAAATATAGAGCTGCGGTTTACCATTTCATTAAGCGCCTGAAGATGTACTTTGGTGGGGTTAATGGTATTGTCGATGTAGGCATTGATCCGAGAGATTTTATTTAACTCGTTGAGTGTTACGGCAGTAAAAACCACCATAACCACTGCAAGCACTGCAAAGCTTCGGATAATCCGTTGCCGTATAGTACTTGAGCTTTTCTGTGTAGTTACTTTTATCTCTTTGTTCTCACCTTTCTTTGCCATAAGAGTCTCTCTGTTTATAATACAGGAAATATAATGCTTTTTAGTGAATAGTCCATATCCTTTGCGGGCTATTAGGCTTTACTAGTATAAACTAAAATCATACCTGAGTAATAGTGGCAAATCAAGTAAAATAATACTGTTTACCTGTTTGCTCAGGCAGACGGTCCTCCTACTCAACATAACTAACTGTATGCAAGCACCTTACGTTACAAAACCATTCGCACACTTCCAAATCAACGAATTTAACAGTCCATGTTATTGAATACTGGTTTTTATGACGTTGGCGTTTGGGTATTTTCTAGCATGCGTACACTGCCCACCTGTATTACTTCTCTGATATTTGTTCAAACCAACTATTATTTTTGTGGGGGCTTCAGTCCAAAATAGTTTACATCAGGCAACTGGCTTTTAGTTGCCTTTAATACTTGCCTCATTACTCCATAAATCTCCCTTACTCCTGACCTACTGTCAATACTGGTATTGGTCACAAAAGCCCAACTAATGCCATTTTTTAAGGTAGCGATTACAGCATCTGAGCCACCCAAACTACCAGTGCGCCAACACCCACGTGGTGAGCACCAACGCCAACCCAACACTTGTTTGCCTTCTTCATCATCGGGGGTCATCATTTGTCGCACAATGTCTTTGCTCAAAATATCGGGCACATTATCAAAACCATCAATCGCAGTAACCAATTTCATTAAATCTACCGGAGAGGCAATCCAGGCACCCGCCCCTGCCAATGCGTCCAGGTTGTTGCCTCCATACATACGCAAAACCTTCTGACGGGAGTTGTATACCGAGTGAGCTTTAGGTACATCTTTTCCTTCGTAATACTTTACCTCCAGTGGGGCACGGTCTTTCAATAGGTTTTTGCTTAATCTCACCCCTTTTATATCAAGTTTTGCCAATAAATCCTGTACATATTTTTCATAAGATACTCCAGTTACCTTAGCTACTACTTCGCCTAAAATAGCATAGCCATAGTTAGAGTAACCAAAGTGGCTCCCTGGTGCATACCATAGCCTCCGGGCAACACAAAACGAGTTACATCATGGAGAGATGGGGGCGATTTGATGCCAAGTTTGCGCGCTACCTCTAGAGGTCTGAATATGGGGTCACCCACACACTTACGACACCAGCCTGCAGTGTGGTTGAGCAATTGCTTGACTGTAATCTGGTACATTCTCTGATCTACTGCTGTAGTATAGAGCGAATCGTTCAAAACTCCCGCTTTACCAAACACGGTATCATTCAACGCCATTTTTTTTTCATCAATCAATTTCATTACTGCCACTGCTGTTACCAGTTTCGACACACTGGCAATGCGAAACTTATGCCCTGGGTGCACTTTTACCCTTGCTTCTTTATCGGCATAGCCATAGCCTTTAGCATACACCAATTGCCCATCTTTGACAATGGCCATCGAAGCTCCCTTAAGCTGAAAAGTGTCCAGGTAAGCGTTGACCAAACTATCGGCTTTTTTCATAGGCTTATGGTCTGACAAATCGTTGTGGAGTACTTGCCTGGCAATGGCCTGTTTAAACACTGGCGCAATGTTGTTTTGCCCTGACTCGACACTTGTGGTACATTGGACAAAAAATATAAATACCAATAATTGACTCAAAAGAGCCATGGCTAACTGCTTGTTTGTCATTGAGAAAGGTTAACTGCCTGGCATTGTGCGCCATAGGCGATCAGTGTGTATTAAAATAAGTTGTACTACTGATAACAAAAGTAATATTTGAAATGATTTATGGGAGACTTTGAAGGGTATTTTTTTGTAGGAATACTTTGAGTAAGAACAAAAAAAACCGCACCAAATACTGAGTTTTAGTGCGGTTTTCTAATTTAAAAAGTCCCAATAAAGTTTTTGTCCTCGTTGTATGTTGTATTACCGGAGACTTTAATATAAATAAAGTACATCATTAAATTTAGGCAAAGTTACGCAATGATTTTGCTAAAAAAATGTCATCATTTAACATGTAGCGATAAAATCAAGGTTTTTAATTTATTTTTTCACAAAAACTTATATCAAAAAACTCTTCGAAAAATACAGCTTAACGAACCATCAAGCGTTGGGTGGTAGTGGTTTTGCTGTTTTGAATAGTCAATACATAAATACCTTTCTTCCAAGCACTTACGTTTATACCAAATACACGGCGTTTGCGGGAGCTTTGGTACACTACCTGACCTTGCATATTCGCTACCACCACCTTGGCGGCATGGCTTAGTTGTATATTTACCTGAGTGCTCGCAGGCACGGGGAAAACCCTTACCTTGTTGTTTGTAGCAATTGGCTGCACTGTAGTACGGTGACTGGCTCCGCCGATTTGCCCAAAGTGAGAAAAAATATTTTGTCCGTGCCGTGTCCAGTAGCTTGGGTTGTAGACAGAAGAGGGCTTATAAGCTGACGACTTACGCTCTAGAGTCACTTCTTGCCCAAAATAGCTGCCATCACCGTATACCCCTACTATATCAATGAGTGTCTCACCTTTAAACAAAGCAATGGCATCATTTCCATTAAAATTAAGTACAGTGTGGCTGGTTTTCAGGTCTGCCGAGAAAGTAGCAGAGGCGTTTGCCAAAGTATACACAGTACCGCTTGCCAATGCCCCACTTAGATTGAGTACCTGCCAGCTACCTGAACCATTGGCTTGTTTGCGCAAAGAGTAGCCACTTAAGCTCACCTCGGCACCAGTAAGATTGGCGATTTCAACGCCTTTATTGTAAGATGTGCCCTCTACATACTCAGAAATAAACAAATCAGGTGAGCCATTTCCTCCTGCACCGTCATTGTTGCTGTCTCCACTGCCTGCCCCAATATTTACAGTATAATCTTCTACCTCGCCATAAGAGATGGTCTCGCAACATGTAGGCACTCCGTTGTATTTCATAGATACACGCATACGGGTAGCGCCTGCAACTGCTGAGGCAGGCACCGTAAAAGAGCCTGCAACTATGCTTGCACTGGTTGCCGAATGAGTAAACACTTGCTCACCGCTATCGGTAAAATCGCCATCTTGGTTAAAGTCTACCCAAACTGCATACCCTTCGCTATATATACTCCCTGACCAGGCTGGTTTGATGGTAAAATTTACGGTAGCACCTTGTGTCAGGCTCGTCGACACTGAGGTAAAATCGGCATAACCACCATTGGCACCCGATGATTTATAAATGCTGGCAACTACTACTTGCCCAATCCATTCATCGGCCACACTATTGCCTTTAGAGGCACAATAAGCCGCCGTTCCACCCCCGCCATCGCTCGCACCAGTAAATCCCCAGGCACGTGCTACCAGGTGGGGCTGGTCTATGTAAGGGTTACGGTCGCCCTGGTACTGTTCTATAGCGTTGTTGCGGGCAATTTCGGCAGCATCTACCGGATCGTTCAAATGCCATTGATATAAAGTATTGAGGTCACCCACCGAAGTAATACTGCCAGCTTGGGTAGGATACATGGTGAAAAAATAAAAAACCGCGCGAGCCACATTTCCTTTGTGATCTTCACGCGGTTCAAATTTACCGTTGGCATATTCGCTGTATTCATTTATACCAGAGGAGGGGCGGCTGGATTGGGAACTTGTGTGTCGCATCCATTGGGTGGTTTGATTGTCGTCAATTTCAGCGAAAGCGTAGTTAGACCGGATGCTATTCCAGTTTTTGTAGGTGGGAAACAGGTGGTGAATATCAGACTTCATAGGTTCGGCTTTTCCAAAAAAGCTTTGAGGCACAGTATGTTCACAGTTGATAGGATCAGGGTTGGTACTGGTGCCTCCATAAGACCAGCTCTTGGCATACCCGGAGTATACTCCGCTAATTTTACTGTTTTTGTTGTCAATGTAGTTATACATTTTTCTGCGGGCCTCGGTATACCCTAGGGTATTGTGCTTACCCTCATAATAATTGGCTTTAAGCCAACTACGCAACGATGCTCCATCAAGGTTGGAGGGAGGGGTTTGTGCCCAGGTAAGCATGCTTAACAGCAAGCATATAAGCGTAAGTGTCAGATGTTTAAAATGTTTCATTGGGTTTTGAGTTTAAGAGGCAGGTTCGGAATGCCCCAAGTGCAAATTTAAAAGTCAGTTTACATCCTAACTTTTGTAGGATTTGGTTACTCAAAACTATTTAGTCACTTACTTTATTCAATGTAACATTTTAACATGAATTGTTAAAAATTTATATAATTACACGTATTCACATAACATTAAATTAACATTCACATTTTTAACAAAATTATATTTTACAAAAACACGTAACACACAAATTTATATTATAAACATTTAAACTGGTAAGTCAGTTAATTTAACGCTGCTTTTATGTTAACAAATTATGAAGTCAATCGTGTACTTTTATTTCTTAACAAAGGGTGGCTTTAGGGGTAAAAAAACCTATTTACTCCCCCACTATCTTCTATTAACAGCCCATTAACATATATTCAAAAATCATTAACTACACCTCTGTATAGACATTCATACCTTTGAGCTATCAAATAACCAAAACATTTTTTAGTCATGATAAAACAAAAGTTAACACTCGCGCTTTCTCTTATCTTATTAGCAGGACTTACCGTATTTGCCCAACAAATGGCGTTTAATACACCCCAGAAGGCTACTATCAACACTACCAAAGCATCTTTTCAATGGCAAAAGACCGCCTACTCGTTTGGCAAAATAACGCAAAACAAGCCAGCAAAGGCTACTTTTAGCTTTGTAAATACCGGAAATGAGCCTTTAGTGATTACAAGTGCGGTGGGTTCTTGTGGGTGTACTGTAGCCAACTACCCCAAACAACCCATCAGACCAGGCCAAAAGGGGGAAGTAACGGCTGTATATAATGCAGCAAAGTTAGGGAGTTTTAACAAAACCATTACCCTGACCTCTAACGCCCAACAAACCAAAACGGTGCTGTCTATCAATGGTGAGGTAGTCAAAAAATAACTTTATACCACAAAAAAGGCTAAGAATGTATGATACACTCTTAGCCTTTAAAATATTGGTTTTCTTACTACTTTACTTCTTTTTTTGAGCAGCTTTTACCTCGCCCACTGTTACAATTTCGGCCTTGTTGCCCCAACTATTCATAATGTAGTTGAGCACATCAGCTGTTTGTTTGGCAGTAAGTCCTTGTGGGGGCATGTTGCCGTTATAGGTTTTGCCATTGACTACCATTTTGCCCGATGCTCCATTCAGTATTTGGTGAATAGAACGTTGTCGGTCTGCCATCAAGTAGTCAGACTTTGCCAAAGGAGGAAAAACACCTTCTATGCCCAAACCATTTTGCATGTGGCAAGTTTGGCAATAACTGCCATAAATACGCTTGCCTCGTTCCATGCTTTTTTTGAGGTCGGTTTGAGCATCACTGTCAGTAAACGAAAATAATGTAACAGCCACTGCTATCAAAAACAGGCATAATGTAAAATTTTGTTTCATAATTTCATGATGGGTTTTAGTTATGCTTTTTAATAACACCATACGATCTTTTTGGGCAAAACATAACTCATCGCGCTTAATTTAAGTATCAACACTACAACGCCAAAAGCCTGTAAATAGTTAAATTTATTGGTTGTAATGCTCCCACGTCAGTTTAGTGGCTTGGTGTGTTCAAAAAAACCAACTCAGGTGTGTGATTGTTTTTTCAACAACCCATCTGTTTTCTCCCTGAGAGATAAAGGTGAGTGCATTGTCAATGTAGGTAGGTAGTTTTTGACAACATTGTTTGGTCAAAGCATTACATCTTCAGCGCCCAACTACTATTGTCGCCTGGATCAGCTTTTACCCCCAAAGCGTTTTTGCCTTCCATATTGCTTTTAAGTTGTAACCTGCCATCTTCGCATTTGGTCATCTTAAAACTCCAGGTAATCTCTTGTTTTTTTTCTTTGCTTTCTACGGTTTTTCCTTGCTTTACCTTTTCTTCAGTCACTGAGATAAATTGAATAGTCAGAATATTATGCTCTACCTTATAAGTACCCTTGGAGGTAGTTCTTAATTCAAAAAAATCAGTTCCTCCAGTGTTCATTGCCTCAGCTGTTATTGCTTCTACTGTATTATCGTTGTTAAATTTCATCATCGCCCAATACTCCGAGTAAGTCAAAGCATCACAATCTTTAAGGTTTACTCCAAAAGCAAAAATTCGGTTCTTGACCATACCAGCATCCATCTGTTCATTTTTCACTTTTTTGGTATTTTTACCCATCTTTTCTATCGAATCTTTAGCAGTAGTGCCAGATTCTTCTGATGACTTTCCACAACCAGTCAAAAATATCAGGTATAATAATGCTAAAGCAAGCTTTTTCATGTTCGTAATATTGGAGGTATGGTTTAGAGAAAGCTAAGATAGTGAATTCGAACTAAATTTTTCGATAGGCCTACTAGTGTATGGCATATTCAGTACAAAATAGGTTAATTTGGTATTTTTGGTCATACTTACAAAAAAACAGGGCTTTGTAAGAGCTTTCATTTGCTTGGAGATATGGGCTTTAGTTACGAATTTTAGCCACGGCATTTAATAACGTTTGATATGAAAATTTCACAAGGCATCTATGGGGTCATCTTCAGTCTTTGGGTCGGTTGTTCGCCTCCTTCTCTGTTTTCCGACGATCCTCGCGACAAGTTTATCGGACGCTATAGTGTGTCAGAAACTTGTAACCCGTCTAAGGTAAGCCAAGGTTACTCCATACAAGTTGTTAGGTCTGCCAGTGATACAGACTCTCTCATTACTTTAGAGAATTTTTATAACAGTGGGGCAAAAATAGAGGGGGTGGTCACAGGCAACCGGGTCGCTTTTCCTGCTCAAAGCTTTGCGGCGTATACTTTTAGCGGAAATGGTACTGTTTTTACTAAAAAAGAAAGTACCGAACGTTTTATAGAATTGACGTATATAGTACAGGTTACCCCTGGTAGTTTTGCCGATACTTGTCAGGCAAAAGCCATTATTCAGGAATAAGGTCATTGTTCACCTAAAACCTTCCACATGAACCGTTTAATCATTTTTTGCTTCGTTTACATTGTATTCCACCTGGCTGCTCAAGCCCAAACTACTCCCTTGCCTGATACCAATCAAATCAAACAAAACCCATTTTTTCAAATCCAAACTACTCCCAGGTTTATGAGCTTGTCAATCATAAGTCCTACATTGTACAACCACTGGAGCACACAGCTTAAATTTTTTGAAGAAAAGTACAAAAATCAAAATATGCTACTGTTGGTTTCTGCTACTACAAGTAAACAAAAAATCGAGTTTTTGACTGAGTTTATGTCACAACAAAGTACCGACAAAGATTTGTTGGTTGCCTATGCAGATGCGCTAAAAGTAGTGACGCTCAAATACCGGGCATTGGACTTTAAACACCATCTTTATTTAAAAAAACAGTGATTTACATTACCCCTCCTTTGCGCACCAAAAACTCTCGTGTATTATCAGCCATTGTAGCTCCAGTAAACACTGACTGTTTTACATTACGTACCCTCATATCGCTTTGATTTAAGTTGGCAGCTGCCATATTAGTTTGGGCAAGCAAAGTATCTTTCAGGCAAGACATGGACAGGTCTACCCCAGCAAAATCAGCATATTCGAGGTTTGCCCCAGTCAGGTCTACATTATGAAAGTGCGCCCCTTCAGCTTTAGTGTCGCTTAAGTTTGCCTCCACCAGGTTGGCATGGTCTAAATAAGCCTCTTTGAGGTTGACTCCTTGCAGATTGGCGGCTTTCAATAGTGCATAACGCAAGTCTGCCTGAAATAAATCACTGTTGGCAAGGTTTGCCTGGGTAAGATCTGCATCGTGCCAACGCGAATAATGAGCTTTTATCAAGCGTAGGTCGGCAGCCTGCAGGTTGGTTTCATACAAATAAGCTCCACTGAGATTGCTCCCTGCCAGGTTAGCTTTGCGCAAATCAGCCTCTGTCAACTGAGCGTTTTCCAGTTGAGTATCGGTCATAGTAGCCGCATAAAAAGAGGTAAAATGTGCCTGTACATTGTCTAAGTTGGCTTTGCGCAGGTTGGCTCCCTGACAATTGGCAGAGGTCAGGTGGGCACTTTCCAGATTGGCACTTAACAAAATCGTGTTTTCAAGGTTGGCATGGTTCAACAAAGCACCCCTCAAGTCACAGTACGACAAATTAGCATTGCTTAAGTTTTGATATTGCAAGTTTAACCGCAAAGGTTTGGTCATTTTAAGCATAAAGGTAAACTTATCGCGCAAAGCAGGCTCGGCAGGCACAAAGTTATAGCGAGGGTGTGCATACGCCAATATAGAAATATACGCAACAAATGTGTTTTTCATCAACACATTGGGCGCTATATGGGTATGAACCTTCGCCACATGAATAAACTGCTGATCGAGCAGGTCGGGCATAAAAAAACTCATGCGTTCGCTCAGCTCCATTCCCAGTTCTTCGGTTTCGGCTTCTACCAATTGGGTTAAAAAAACTACCTCATCAAGCGATAGCTCTTTTGCGGCAAACAAGTCGCTCAAAATAACCAACGCTTGCGCTGGCTGATTGAGTCGATAACTCTCATCAGGATTTTTAGACAAGAAAGAATGCTTGAGTACTGTAAATTTTTCTTCAATGTGTTTCATAACCGTTTGCCGTAGATGTTGAAAGCAATATAAAAAGTTTCAGAGAAAATACGGCTTAATCATAAAGATTTACCTGCCTTTACTCTTCTTCTGTTTTATTACGCTCCCACACCTCCAGCGCTTGTTTGACTGCTTAGGAACGTGATCGCAATAACTGTCCGATTTAGAACATATCCTCTTTACTGACTTTCGTTACTTTTTTCGCCGTAGCTATGGCTACGCCTGCAAAAAGTGCCTCAGCCAGCCTCGAGTATACGCCCTCAATCTCGACACTTATTTTGAACATGTTCCTTGACGTATAGCATTGAGCTGGATTACCTCCTTGGCTCATCACTATTTTTTTGTTTGAGATAATTAAAAAAACACAACTCAACCAGCTTCTGAGGCTGTTTTTAGGTCAGCCGCAAAATCTTCGAAAGCTTGGGTAAAATCAGGCAAACTGCCCGCAATGAGCGGAAGCATAAAGCCACTAAACACCTCCTGCATTTCAAAGTCCGCTGTTCCATCCGCACAATCGGTCAGTGTATAAGTTCTCACTCCTTTGAAAGCTGCCGCCCCACTTTGCCACACCATTTTTTTATTTGGTACCAATTCGCTCACTTTTAGATTAAAAGGGCGCTTGCTTAATTTTACAAATACAGTGATCTTTTCATTCAGGGCAATCTGCCCTTCTATCTTTTCTACAGTGGAGTTCCATTTCGGGAAATCGGCGGCATTGGTAAGCAAACCCCATATTTTTTCTGCGGGCGCCGCTATGTTTACTTTCACACTATATTGCAGTTTAAAAGTATGTTTTACCTTCACTGCTTGTCCATTTTGTTGTGTAGCTTGACTTGTCATGGGTCTGTAGTTTTATATTTAAAATAAAGAAGTCGTCTCACCTTTTAATAATGAATTACACAGAGCTTATTTTGTCCAATAGCTTCGATATTTTTTAGCCCCGTAGCGCTGCTATGCTTCACAAAATTTCATCGTTATCGAACCAAAGCAACCATTTTCATCAAAAAAAATCGAGATGACTTCAAAGTATAAAATGAGGCAACAAACGCAGTTGCCTTTCTGTATTACCTCTTAGACTTTTTGCCTGCTAAAAACGGATGAAAAATTGAGAAAAAATGCCCTATTTTCCATAAGTGCTTAATAATCAACCCATTTATTTTACATGATGAGGCATATTTTCTAACATATAATTGTGCAAGTCAAATCCTTGGGCATTGATAGGGTCTATGCTTTGTATGAGCTGTAGTCTTAAATTGAGCAATTGTTCATGGTTTGCTTTGTCTTGTGCTTTCACCATCTCTATTTTGTTAGCCTCTGCCGCAAATACTTGCTTGGGGTTAAACATCCCGTTCAGTTCAGAACACTGATGGCAGGCGCCATTTTTATTAATGAGTGAACAACGGTTATCAAAAATATGGCGCAAACGAGCGCGGGCATTGGCTAATCCATACTTTACCTGTCCCTCGCTCAATTCCATAATCACTTCAATTTCACGCACTTTAAAGGCATATACTTCTTTTAAAATCACACAAACCTGTTCTTCCAACATCAGGGTTTTGCTTATACAAGTAAAGCAATAGTCTATGTGTTCTCGCAATACAAATTGACCATAAGTTGAGTTTTGGGCAATGTCTGCCATAGTTTGTTGAATCTCTTGAGAAGCATAAGTGGCTTCGCGGCATCGGTCCTGATAGTCTTCTTGCCAACGCTGCTCTTTTTTTAGAAAATCTTTGGCAAGATTGGTAGCAATGGCAAAAACCCACGTCTTGAAAGAAGACTCACCTCTAAACTTTGCCAAGTGCTGAAAAGCCTTGACGTAAGCCTCCTGCACTATGTCTTCGGTGTTTTGGTGGTGTGCCACCAAACGGTATATATAAGAGCTAAGTGAAGATCGAAATTCAACGAATTGATCTTGGTAGGTTTGTACATCCATCATAGTAAAATATTAGTTACTGTTTACCTTCACACAAATATTATTCACTTTTATATGCGTATGCCCAACCACAAAATATCGTCACGCTGAGTGGTATTGATCATTTGCTGGTGTAAGGCTTCTTCTATTTTCTCTTTTTGCCCCGACAATGGCAGCAAGGCTATTTGATTTAACATCCTGATCAGACGGTCTTTGCCAAACTTTTTTCTATGTACATCATTTTGGTCTTGCAGTCCGTCTGACCCCAAATAAATCAGGCTTTCGGGAGCCAGATTCAGTACGTGGTTCACAAACTGTTTATTTTCGTTTTGTATGCCCCCCAACGATTTGCGTGCTCCTTTCAGTTCACACAATAACAATTCGCCTTTAGGCAAATAAAACAGTGAGTTTTTTGCTCCAGCAAATGTCAACCGGGTGAGGGCACCATTTGCTTGCTCAAGGCTTACAATAGTAGCATCCATTCCATTGATATCTTGAGTTTCTTTTTGGCGCAATACCAACTGTATTTCAGTGTGTAAGGCATCAAGTATAGCCGCAGGGCTGGTGATTTTTTCGGTGCTGACAATCTTATCAAGCAAAGTGTTGCCAATCATTGTCATGAAAGCCCCCGGAATACCGTGTCCGGTACAATCGCTCACCACCAGTATAGTATGACACCCTACCTTGTTTAGCCAGTAAAAGTCACCCGATACTTTGTCTTTAGGATAATAAATAACAAAATAGTCACGCAGCAACTCATTTAGTTTTTGAGGGTGGGGCAATAAGGTTTCCTGAATCGTTACTGCCGAACGAATACTTTTTTGAATAAACCGGTCGCGTTGTTCGAGCACTTCGTTTTTATTACTTATTTTTTGTTGAGATTCTCTTAAAGATTTCACCGCTTTTCGCAATACACGCTCGCTACTGCCCAATTTATTATTCAAAAATTTCATTTCCTGGTTTTTCTTCTCGATAAAGTCCCGCTGGCTCACCACTTCTTCTTTTTGCTGCACTAACTCTTCGTTTTGCACCTGCATTTCCTCTTTTTGAATCTTTAATTCAAGGTTTTGTGCCTGGATCACCTGCTGGCTTTTTTCTTTGATCTGCACAAAAATGCTGGTAAGCCAGGTAATCATACAAGCCAGCCCTGTATTTAGCATCACACTATAGAGTGTGTGCCCTTGTTTGGGCAGTTGATTGGGCAATGTACCTGCCATGGCAAACCCCAAAATAACCAATATTCCTAAGCCAAGCCAGACAACGCCTTGCCTGAGATCTATTAACAAAATAGCTGTAATGGGAATAAAACAGATCCAGGAGAGTGCCACTGACGCTATGCCACCCGACAGGTATATAAATGCGATCAACCCAGTGAAACAAATAATTAAAAAAACCTGGCTGAGATGATGAAAAGAAATGGTGGTTTTGTATAAAAAAATGCAGGCTACAAACAATACAAATAAACTCAGGTTTGCATACACGGCTGGCACAAAACCAATCGACAGGCATACTATAGCATAAACCCCACAAAACAAGGCGGCTATTACACAAAAGTGCAGCAGCAGTTTGGGGTTCTTTCTAATTCGCTGGCTGTCTTTTATGCGAAAATCACTGATAAAAAAATCATAAAATGCCTTCATTCGTAATATTATCGGGCTAACCTTAACAATAGTCCATAGCGCCTGCAGGGGCAAGCTTTAAGCGACAAGTCCTTAGATACCGATGTATATCGGTGCTTCAAGTTTGACGCTGCTCTACAAGCAACTTACCGATTTTATAGGACGTTGATTATTAGCGGCTTATAAAATAGGCAGATGGAAGTCCATAGCTGATTTGAGTAAACGTTCACCTTGTTAAATGCTGTAACCCAGTATTTTATATTAAGATTGCGTACTCACTTTATTTTTAAAAGTGTTTAGGCGTAAAACCGAAACACCCAATTAAATAGTTTTTAAATTCATCAATAACTGATAACCAGCAAACAACTTTGACTAAAATCACTGCAGAGTATTGGTTTAAGCATCAAGACAAAAATAGTTGACTAAGTACTTGAAGTCAATGGACAAAATGAACGATTTGCCGCTCATTATTAAAAGTCGAGATGAGTTCTATTCATAGTGATCTTTCATAAATAATTTGAGCCATTAAAGTGTATCTATTGCCCTCATTCTTCTCAAAAAAAAAAGCCTCATAGCTTTGGCTATGCACCGTTTTTTTTGAATCGTCTGAGAACAATATATTTTCTTAAATTGGCACATCTTATTTTTTCCAGATCACTAAGGAATAGTACCAAAATAAATTTACATTTTTAACCTCATCTTTCGCTGACAGAATGCGTTAAAAAAACTTACCGTAGCGCTGCTATGACGCCGTCCCGCAGGGCTGGCTCAACATCCACTGGATATTGCCCTGCCTCTCCTAACAACAAAATATTTTGGCGTTACTATAGAACTTTATTTTTACACCATTCCTAAGATAAAAAAGTAAGCCTGATATGACAATGATTGGAAAGGCAATTTTAGAAAGTTGTTGGAGAAATCTTGCTCAGCGCCAAATTAGTATAAAGTTTAGGGCATAAAAAAAGCCTTGACTCTTAATAGTCAAAGCTTTTTGAAATTATTTATTATTTGTGAGAGATGATCTGTTGATCACCTTACTTTCACAAGTTTTAAACAATTGCTGTTATTCTACCAATGCTTAAAACTATATGAATCACCTATATACTCTACATAAACTTGATCACTATTTCTCTTGATTACCTATTCTTTATCACCCGATCCACGGTTTCGTCTGATCTTGTGACTTATCTTATATCTATTTTTCACAATCATTTATCATTTGATCGCTGTATTTTCCTAGGTCTGTATCACCTCGAGCTTTCCAAACCCGTTTGATCCCTCTTTCCTGGTCTGATCACCTACCTTTCCCTGGGGTTGATCACTTGTTATTGGATTAATCCCTCGTATTTCCTTGGTGGTTTGACCACGTCCATTCCCTTTTTCTTCCATTTCTTTTTGGAACTGATCCCTCTTTCCTGATCTGATCACCTACCTTTCCTTGGTGGTTTGACCACTTCTATTCTTTTTTGTTTTCATTTCTTTTTTGGGTTGATCACTCTTTCCCTGGTCTGATCACTTTTGGGTTGAAAAAGGAGTTGTTTTTTCCTTTTGTTATTATATACTTAAGAGCAAGGGGCTCGATGGATATTTTTTTATCACTTTTTTTTATTTTTTTCACACATAACACTTAACACCCTCATTATCAAAGGAAAAATCTCGAATAAAAAAAGACAAACATGGTTGTTTGCCTTCTCATTGAACTGATTCTAAAAGTGAATCAACCTCTCTAAGGTATCTTATAACTCAATTTACATGTAAGCATAAAAACAATGTATCTCTAAGATATCATCTATGCTACGATTATGATAAGTATTCATAGATCCCTCTAAATCTATCACCGCCATATCTACCAGCATATCAGTATACCCATTAACAGGATAAAACACCATGGCAGGTACTAACACTTTTTCTCTAGGGCGATAAGCTGCTTCCAATGTGTGAAACTGATGGTTTGTTCCGGGGTCACCCGTATAGGTTACCTTCATGTGTAGTTCTACCTGAGCTCCTACTTTTCGATACTTAAGCCAACCATTAAAACTAGAGGTAGCAAGTGTAATTTCTTTATAATTACTTTCCATTACTACTGGCGTCAGCACCCTTGTACCTCCCTGGCTCTCTACCACAATGTATTCGCCACTTGCAGGAGGGATGCCCGCCAAATCAGCAAAATAATTGACTCGGGTAGTTTTATTGGCAGCATCTTCTACAAACATACGCTCTTCATGGTATACAGGAGAAGCCATGCGTAAATAAGCAGGAAAGCTTACCTCTGTTTTCCCGGCAAACTCAAGTATTTTACCGTCTATATACACCAATCCAGGGCTTATAGACGAGCCCGCTACTTCGCAACCAGACAGAATAAAAGCTCCCTGGTTTTTGTATTGGTCTTCAATGGCTTTATAGAGGTTTTCAAACTGTAACCTGAAGTCACGATTAAAAACAGGTTGCCCTCCAGATTTAAATTCTAATCTATTCATTGAGGTTATATTTTTTAAGTTTTAATTAGCTAAATTTTTGGTATTCTTCACGAAGTTCAAACCATTGACTCTTCAATAAAACCCAGGAACAAACTTTACTTTTCTTAGGGGGCTCTAAATGAAATACCCTCCAGGATAAGCCAAACCGAGGTGGTCAGGTTACAGCTTACTTCACCATTTGTACCAATGGTTACATACCCCGTAATATGGGCGCCTCCATTAGCCATTCCTACCACACCAAACCGTGCTGCACTACCTACTAAAAGTGGTCTATACTCTTCGGGTAAAGTAAATATAGCCTGATCGGCAGTTCCACCTCTCACTCCTCCCCCTATATACACTCGCCCTCTGTCTTTGTAAAAATATACCTCTGCCCCAGAAACTAGCCAACCATTTTGAAAGCTGGGCTCTCCTGGTGAGCCTACCACATGTACAGGGTCACTTGGTTCATTCATGATTGTTTTCAACGTTCTAATGGGGGCAGTATCAGACACAGTAATGTGTTCGCCCTCTGTAGGTGGCGATGTCACCAGTTCTGCGTGATAATTGATCCGGGTGGTTTTGTTGGCAGCATCTTCTACAAAGAAACGTTCTTCATGTTGCACCGGAGCAGATTGTTTGATATAAGAAGGAAAAGTGATACCAGACACTTGGTCAAACTCCAGTATTTTACCATCAATATACACCAACCCAGCACTGATGGAAGTTCCTGAGGTTTCGCAACCAGAAAGGACAAAAGCGCCTTTTCCTTTGTATTGATCTTCAATAGACTTGAACAATTGATCAAACTGGAATTTAAAATCACGGTTCAAGAAGGGCTGACCACCCGACTTAAATTCTAATCTATTCATAGGTATAAAGTTTTTAGGTATTCAGATTATAAGTTTTGCCACTAGTCTTGTACTTATCTACCATACCACGTATTTGTCTGGTAGTACTGATGTCATCTAAATCATAGAGGATGAATGGTGTTTCATCGCTTATGATCAAAGGTTGGTAACCATCCAGCAAAGCATACAAGCTCAAAGGATTGGCATCGCTCAACGAGGTAGCAGCACTATCGCTTAACACCCAGGGATGATTATTTCCTTCTTCGTTGTTGATAATTGTTTGGTACTTTTTAGCAAGATCGTTGGGGATTTTGATAAAAAAATCTACGGTTGTATCAATATCAGCATCATCTTTTACTACCAATGCCTTTGCCTCTACATCTGACAATACCAGGTTGCGGGCATCGCTGATTATAATGGCAGTAGAGTCTGCATGGATGATTCTAATTCGTTTTTCGGCAGGGTCAAATTTTTCATTGAGAAAATACTCTAGCACTCCGGTTTGCCCAGTAAGTCTTACCTCACTTAACATTACTTGCTGCTCGGCGATAAAATTACGGTGTCGGTTGTACAAAGGAGTGGTGAGTGCCTTTATGAACGCCAATAGACGGGGCTTGCGTAAAAATGGGGGTAAAAGCCAACCAGCAAGCTTTGGTATATCTACTTCGTATTTCATTCAGCGTAAAATTTAAGTGGGTAAGTCAGTCAAAAGTTGAATATTAGAAGCAGAAGCATCGTACTGAAAACGACCACTGGCCGCACTGTAGCTCAGTGTAACCAGCTTGGTCTGCTCATTCTGAGTCACACTTACTTCGTTCATTAGCAAATCGTCTA
This sequence comes from Microscilla marina ATCC 23134, assembly GCF_000169175.1. Classification (NCBI taxonomy): domain Bacteria; kingdom Pseudomonadati; phylum Bacteroidota; class Cytophagia; order Cytophagales; family Microscillaceae; genus Microscilla; species Microscilla marina. The sequence goes on along the minus strand of NZ_AAWS01000014.1, from coordinate 95,263 downwards.
TTTCGGGCAAGTTTCTCAATTTTGCAATTAAGTCATTGGTTTTAAAAGTTCCATTAAACCCTATTTCTTCCAGGTAAGCATTGATTGTATCATTTATCTTGGTACGGACTACCTCTTCGTTGGCAAGTTTATTATAATATACTTGCGCAATCAACGTGAGCACATCAGACGAAATACTCACATAACTTATCTGGGTGCCAGCAAACTTGACTTGTTCCATATACACCTTAAATTTTTCTAACTCGTCGCTAGACAATACATCCTCTTTTTTGGTAATTTTAAGGGTGACTCCTCCCAAAATATTTTCTTCAGCAGAAGCATGATGCACAATTTGCTTATTTACCTCCACCTCATCATATTTCAGCGTTTTTGGGTCAAGCAAGTCATCTAACTGAAAAGCCTGCGCCTGGTCTACATACCACTGCAAAGTACCTGGGCGTTTTGCTTCTATGGCAGTGTATACTTCCGTTTTAAAAACATCAATGAGTTGCTCTAAGGTAAAAATCACAAAAGCCATTACATATACAATGGCTCCCCATACACTAAACCGGGAAGAGGTATCAATGGTATTCAGTGTTTCGTCACTACTTTTAGCCGTCAGTATTTCGGCTTCAATTTCTTCAATAGTTCTTGCCATAGTTGTAAGGTTTAATCAGTCACAGGGATTACATCTTTTTCGCGTAAATAGCTGACGACTTTTGGGTTAATTACCTGCTCAGTATCTACCCGTAATATTTGCCCAGCCCTCAGGTCTTCGGTCAGTGCCAAGTCGTTGAGCATTGCCAGCTTGATGGCTCCGGTAGCATCGCCCAGGTATTGAACGGCTACATCGAGCAGGGTTTGGCGGTCTTGTACTTTGATATTTATGATTGCCATCGTGCTTCTATTTTAAATGGAAGGTTTCTAAAGTCAGCTGCGGTTATTTGGGCTCCGTCTACTGCCAGCTCAAGTTTTATTTTACTTTCCAAGGCATTCAAACGTACCTCTCCTTTCATAAAATCTAGGGCATTGACTCCTATGGAGGGGTACTGTTTAAAAGAACCTTTGTGACTCATCACCACTATTTCGGTGGTTTGGTCGGTGGCTTCGCCTATTTGGTTAGTAATGTCAAAGTTTTCGTCCAAGAGTAAGTCTTTCATTGTATTAAGTTATATTGTCAGTGTTTTACTTTGTCGTTTTCTAGGTCTGTCACCTGGGTTTCGGTCAAGTTGCCTATGCTTGGGGGTGACTCAAAACTAGTAGTGATAGAATTAGCAGTTGTTGTTGATGTAGTATCTATATACTGGTGATTATGTCCTTTATAATCGGTGATCAAATCATTCACTTTTTGTTCTAAGGCGTTAAGTTTTTCTACCAAACTCTCAATTTTTATCAAGCCTTTGTTTTCGCCTTGGTGCAAGGTGACATTGCCTTCATTATCAATTTTGAGAATTTCTTCCTCGTTTTGTACCAGTTGTACTTCGTCTATGTCAGAGTACATGGAGATGTAATAGTCTGCCGAATTCATTCTGGTTCGTTGAGTGTCTTCCATTAGGCTAACCAGTACAATACTTTTTACTTTAGGTATCAGAATAAAACCATTTGGGTTAATTGAGTTATCCTGATTTACAATATGTGCTTTTAAGTTTACTCCTTCTATTTTCATATCATTGGCTAGTAGTTTTACTATACACTCCATTTCTGCCATATTTACGCTTACTACTTCGGCCTTCTGTCCTTGTACAAGAGTTCTATCATCCACCAAGTCTTTTAATTGATCCGCTACTTCATCTTCAGTATATATTCTCATGGCTATGTCTTTTTAACTAGGTAAAATCAGGAGTTGAGTCATTGTCAATGATTGAAGGAATGTTTTCAGGCAAAGAATCCACAAATCCACTCTCCCCTCTGGGAAGCAAATCATCCAGTATCATTAACTTACCCAATTTCACATTTCTTCTAAAGCCTTCTGTACTAAAACTTGTGTCCACTCCATCAATAAAAAAAGTTCCATTTTTTTGCCCATATTTTACACTTTTGAGTTTAGCCAAATGACTATGCTTTACATAAGGCAAACCAAATGTTTCAATGGCTCCTTCTAAAGTATCTTGCTTAAGTTTTTCTAATTTAGCTTTGGCTAATTTTTTCAATACTTTTTCATCCTCTATGTATTTGAAGTGTAAGGTTCTCTCTTCGCCATCTGGATCACCTACTGACACTTCTATTTTTTTACCATTTCTCAGTATAGACACAGCTTTAGCCTTCAACTTAATCGTATCTTTGCTTCTAAACAGAAGGTTCTCTTTTACAATATTCCCTCGATCACCATCCAAATGATAAACATGGGTAGGGGTATTCAATTCAGTTACATAATCACTACCTACCAATAGTTTATTTCCTCTAAAATAAGCTGTTATAAAATAACTTTTTTTAAGTTCTTTTATAACTTTATAGGGAGTTGCTCCCTCAATTTTAAATTTTTGCAAGGTAAGTTTGGGTATAGATTCAGTAAGTACTACTGCGTCGCCAAACAATTCCTTGAGCAAATCATTGATGGTAATTTCTTTGTAAAATTTAGTAATACTTGGTTTTCGTTTCCAGATATAAGCTTCGTTTTCACAAAATAAAGTAAAGGGAGTAGAGAACTGTACCCGATCAATGTAACCTTCAAATTCGGGATTAAAATTATCGTTATTAAAACTAGTAGCCATACTCAGCTCTACTTTCACCTTATCCCCCGCCTTAAAAGTTTTGCTTCCTATCCTGTTGAGATATTTCTCAAGGTTAGGTATTTTCACTTCACAGGTTTCAGCAATATTTTTCCAATTGCTCTGTATTTTTATACTATTCACTGATCTTATTTGGTATTTCTCAGCAATCGTTATCTTTACTTTGTTAATATAAGCCATACCTGATTTTATTTTTCCAAAACCAATATTTCTTTATGCTCATCCGCAATAGCATTAAATGAGTAAGTAAAAGCAGTAGGATAATACGTTATATCAGATATTTCCGTAATAACAATAGAACCTATTCCTAACTTGCTCAATAACTTACACTTTACAGGCAATGCTTCATTTTTTGCAAATAATTGGTATAATTCATCGAGTTTATCTATTGGAAATTGATCATCCCGAACATACAATTCTCCGTAGTTAGTCTCTACTAAATTCAGTGCGTTTTGTAGCTGAGTCAACTGATTAGGTTGATAGTTGATTTTATGTTTTTTTGTATTCTCTATGTATCCTTGTATTTTTATCTTAAAAACATCGTGTCCAATCATTTCTACCACAGGTGGGCGAGCCGAACCAGCTACTTTTGTTGTGATTACATTCTTCTTAAGATTTACAGATATAACAGGTGGAGGATTAAAGGTGTAAGCATCGCCTTTTTCTCTTCCCTCACCCAAGGTAAGATCAAATACCGAAGCATTTTGAGTTGTATTAGTAGATTTCTTGAGCGGATTTTCTGGTCTGCTATCCAACCTTTTAGTAATCTCAGCACCTGCAGCTCCCGATATTCGGTTTGCGGCTTTAATAACAGTCCCATGTACATCCAAGTATTGGTCTACCCCCAACACACTGGGAACAAAGCCATAAAAGTTCAAAAATTTTTGTTGATCGAATAATGCCATAATATTTAAGATTGTTGTGCATTGTTAACTACTCTCATAAACATTTCCAAAAACTTATCATAGGTTTGTTGAGTGCCAGTTTCTATATTTTCGGATTTCACTACAAAATCTCCATCTACGAAACTACCAATCTTAATATGATAGTTTTTTTCTTTTACTCCACTAGCCGATACTTGCTGTAGACCTCCTTGAAGTTTTTTGTTTTCTTTGCTATCTTGGTGAAAAGTTCCCGAAAATCCTCCCATTCCTTTTTGAGCTGCTTTGCGCACTTTAGCGTTGTGGGCATACATTTGATCCAATAAACGTTGTTTTTCCTTTGCTGGAATTTGCACGCTATCAATCGTTCTATCCTTCGGAGCTATTTTCTTTTTTTCCAACACGTTTTTATCCTCTAAAAACTTTTTAGCCTGCGCCTCATTAAAACTCATAGCTCTTGGAGCTCTATCCACTTGGCTAATTTTTGTATGCAGTGCTTTTTTATCTTCAGTACCTAGATATACTTTTTCGTAAGCTAGTAGCCGCCTCAAAATCTCCTCGTTAGTAATGTAGTATTTACCCAAAATTTGTTGGTTACCACGAACCTTTTGTCCATTGCGATCCCTTATTCCTTTCTCTTCAATTCGTCGTTTTTGCGCAAAAGCATCCATCTTTTTATCAATAGACATCTGTTCTCCATTTACATTTACATTGTAAGCAGTGGGAGTGCTGAATTTTTTGTTTAGCATATCTTTTTTATTTCCCAAAACATTCATTTGCTCGCCTGTCTTTCTGAACCCACTAGTAAGCATAGAGAAAAAACCACTAAAGAGACCTCCAATCAAACTGATGACTGGCTTAAGAAGAGCAAAAAAGCCATCTACAATCTCTCTAAACCAGTCAAACTCTTTATAAGCCCATTGTACTGCTGCTATCAAGAGAGAAAGAATCATTACTACTCGTAAAATTGGATTATTATTCATCACAGTATTGAGTAGCTTCCAGATTTTTATAAATGAGAAGGATCTCACCGCTGCTATCATTTGTGCCATGCCCAAAGCATTTATGCCAAATACTTGCATCCAAATTCTTCGGGTCAAAACTAAAAACAACACCGATGCTAAAAACAGCACAGGGTTGCCCGTACGCACTGCTGCTATCAACATCCCAAAGCCTGTGGCTAAAAATAATATAGGTGCCATGGTAGGCAGCAAAGCTAATTTCAACCTTAACATATTCATGTATAATATGCCAATAGCAAATGCTACTCCCAACAATATAGGCTTGATAGCACCCCAGTTAGTTTGTAAAAAAGCCGCCAGTTGTTCAAATTTTATTGCCAGCCACTCTACAGCTGGAGCCAACATCCCTCCTATGGCTACTTGCAATCGTACAAATGACTTGCTTGCTATAGCCATTTTGCCTCCCAAAGAGTTATTCACATCATTGTAGGCTTTTGTTAGCGCCGTAACTCCACCTAAATCCTGCTTAAGTGCCAGCAAATGAGATTGATAATCACCTGACTTCTGAATCAGTTGAGTAAGCACCTTAATGGCATCAGCAGAGCCTTTCCCTTTAATACCGAGAGACATTAATTGCCTTAAAGCAGCCTGAGGGCTCTTAAGAGTAGATAATTTCTCTATCAATGCTTGTAATACCTCCCCTGATTTCAATTTTTCTAAACCTTCAGGCGTTTTGCCCAAAAAACCTGCAAAATTTTTGCGATTGGCAGCTATGCCATGCATTATTTTAGTCAAAGCAGCAGAAGCTTGTGGTGCCTTTATACCTACTCCTTCAAGGGTAGCAGCCATAGCCAAAAGCTGATGATTGGCAGGGGCTAACTTTCCTAATGATTGAGTGCTTTTGAGCATTTCAAACAAGTTGGTAGCACTTGCACCTTGTTTGCGCAAAACCAGCATAGATGAAGCAATTTTTTCGGTGAACTTAGCCACATCCATTCCTACAGCCTGATCAGGGCTCAGGTTGCGAAACATATTTTGCATGGTTCCTGCCAAAGCATTAGGACTTGCCCCAAATATATTGCCCATCGTAGACTGAATTTTATCTGCTACTTGAACAAACTTTACCCTCATAGTATCAGGAATGGCAGTGGATTGCTTCATCATATCCAACAAAGCACTGTCTGAGGTACGCGTATGTATCTTTTGCAATTCTCGCAGCGATTTTTGAGACATGCCTGTGGCATGGGCTACCTCTACCATTTTATCGCTATACTTAGCTGCTTCTGATACAGCCGACTTGAGAAATGTGACGCCCTGAGCCACTTGACCATGAAGTTTTTCTTTTGCAGCTACTTTTTGCTCATTTGTATAAAACGTACCCTGCAACTTCTTTATCCCATCAATACTTTTTTGAGTCTTGGCTATTTGAGTATTATAATGTTTGATTTGTGTCGCAGAAAAAGCTTTATTTCTAGCTTTTTCCAGGTTTGTCAGCTTTTTTTCAAGTTGATCAAGCGGGGTAAATGTTTTTTGTATACCTTTACTCAAACCTTGATAAACATTCTGTTTTTTTAACCTATTTAAGCTCTTACTAACTGTGCCTATCTGTTGATCTAATTTGGTAAAATCTGCATTTGAATCCTGCGACTTCATTTGCTTTCGAGAGGTCAAAAGAAGCTTGAGCATTTCTTCCTTTTTAATTAAGCGATTGATTTGTGCAATTTGTTTATCATATCCTTTTACATATCCATTACTTTTCCCAGATTTACTCTTGTTTCTTAAGGCTTGAATATCCTTGAGCTGTTTGTTGTATTTACCCAGTTGGGTCGTAGGAAACCTATCTTTGACATTTTTTGCAGTCTCAAGGCTTTTTAGATTTCGATCAAGTTTTTTAACTTCTTTGTTTAAGTTATCAAATTGAAAATGCGCAAAGGTCTTTTGAGTTACTTTACCCCAAGACTCTATGTCTTTTTTTAATTCCTGCACCTTGGGATTTATCTCCGAAAGTCGTTTTTTATGCTCATCAATTTTTTGATTTACATTTTTATAAGTATTCAAAACATTTTTTAAGTGTGATATATTCATAAAAAAAGCTTTACTTATTCTCTTGCTCTAAAATCCAAACGGCTTGTTCGTATAAAACCCAAAAATCATGGTCTTCGAGTGCGTCTAAATCGGTTTGTTTATACGCACCCCGAAAGATGCGCATAATAATGGCAGAAGCCTGAAGGTAAGGGTTGCTACCTACGAGTCTTTTGGCCGTTGCCTGCGCTTTCCCATAGTAGCCTCCAATGGGGTAATGATCATTTTTACCTTGTCGTGAATGGCCCGGCGCACGTCTTCGTTTTCTTTGATCAAATCTAAGCCATTTAAAGAACAGTTATTGATGATCACGTCGTTGTACTTTCCTATGTCTTCGTCTTTGATAATGGCCTGGTTCGCCATTTTTATCACAAAGTTGGTAGGCGATTTAAACAAAAACTCCCCGGATTGCATCCCGGTTTCGGGGTCGTTTACTATAATAGAGGTAATGCGCCCATACTTATCTTCCAATTCAAAATAAACTTCATCATTTACATCTACTACATTGTTCAAGTTTATCTCTTCTTGAGTTACTTTATTTTTCGTCATGTCTCAAAATTTAAAAATGTATAATTATAACCGATGACCAACTCACCTTGTACATTAATGTAAGTGCGCACCATCTATGGTTATTGAAGATAGTTTTATTAAAAGATCACAGTCAGCGACTGTGATCCTTTTTTACTCTTATTTGACGTGTTCTATCACATTTAACATTATTACCTCCATCTCTATGGCCTCTACTCCATCACCAGCCGCAAACTTCTTCGCAGTTTTGGTAACTTCTACCCCAATCCACTTATCTGTTGTCTGTATGCCAGTATGATCTGGCATATATACAATACTTATGTCAAACGGTTTCAGATCAAGCACCGAAAGCCCTTTAGGCACTTTTTCCTGAATCTTATTTACAAACTCAGAATGTATAACTGTGACTTTCCCAGTAAACTTCTTATTGCTGTACTGAGTAGAATAAGGGTGTGCCTGCCCTACAACATGCAAATGATTTTTTTCCATTTCCATGTCATAGCTCATCTCACGTATGCCATAAAAAGGACTTTCACCAAACATACTTACTTCTATTCTATTTACATTATATTCTGCCATGGCTTTAATTAACTAGGGTTATCCAATGAAATAATGGTTTCGATTACGTCTACACTTCCAGTAGGAACAATAGACTGATTAATGACTACCTTTTTGGTAGATAGTACATTTTGGGTAGGGTCAATATTGATTTCTACGCTTGATATTTCGGGCAAACGTGCAGGATCAGGATGCTGTAGCATTTCCTCAGTAATGGCACGAGTAATCACATCTTTGAAACGCTCTACTACTGAAGCCAAAAGTTGCCCAGTATTACCATCTACTTGAATGGTGGCTTTCAAAAAATTAAGGAAAGTGGCACGGGTAATGCGAGCAGCCTTGTTTGCTACCCGGTTCAACGACAAACGGCTATTGCTTTTGGTAGCATCTTCGCAGGTATTATCGTTTACAAAGTAAAAGCCTGCATAGCCCGCATAACGATCTATAAAAGTGTACCCTTTGTTATGCAACATATCCAATGATGCTTTATCAAACGCATTCAAACTTTGTGCTCCCGAAAACTCCACCTCTTCTACTGGCAAGTTATCTTTGGTTTGAAACAAAGGAGGAACCGTCAAACGCCCAATATTTTGGTTTACCTGAATGCTGGCCGCTTTGCCCAAGGCAAGCCCTACTGCAGCATAATGTACTGCGCTTGGAATCAGTGGGTTCTCATCCACATCTTTTTCCAGTGCCAGTCGGCGGTTTTTGTCCCGGCTACTCACCACCATTACATTGCCTGCATTTTTGGCACGCAAATCGGTCGCAGCAGTAGCGGTTCCGGTAAACTTTCGGTTTTCTAAAATAATCTCCACTGGGCGGTGCTCTTCAAATTCCCCATTGGCAAACGTATGCGCATGCGTAATGGCAGCCTCCAAATCGGCACTAATGCTTGTAGTATCAGCTTCACTCACACCATCTGCTGGATTCACTGCCACCCCAACCAACTTAATATCACCTCCTTGTGTTTGTAGGTAAGTCTTAAGTGCTCCATAGTGTGTTGCCAAACCAGCAATGCCATCAAACAAGTCCTTGAACGTGGAGTCGGCACCTGTAGCAGTTTGTGGTACTAACAACACATGAAGAGGGGTACCGCTTGCCAAAGCAAAGAAATCTTTGACATGCTCCCACACAAGGGCTTTCTGGGCAATATCGTTGGCAGCAGTAATGCCTGCGGCTTCTGCCCCTTTAAGCGATACAAATTCGTTTTCATTCACCAGGGCGGCATAAGCAGCTGGGGCAGAAACCACCAGCAAACTAGTGCCATCCTGCAAAGCAGCAGCACCAATGGTGGTTACTTCTTTTTTAACAATTAAACTAGGTCTTTGCATAATGTAAGAGTATTATTAATCTAAATCCATTTAATTTATTTGGGTGGTAGCCTCTGGTACTTCGGTACGCCCAAGTTCATTTTCTACGCGCTTGGTATCGTCATTGATCGTAGTTACAAACTGTAATACGTCTATCATCAAACCATCACGTACCTGATTGGCTTGCTCTCTCAAGCGAGTAAAGTTGAAAAAACTACTGGAGCCTGCATCTTGCAGTGCCAGATACACTTTGTTGGGAAAATCTAAAAGAGTGGCAATGGTTGCCTGGGCAGGTGTTGTTGTGTTCAGATCGGCGTGCTGCTGTACCACATGTATGTCTACAATGCTTTCGCCATATTGTAAACCTTGTCCTTCGTCCTGGTAATTGGTTTCTCCAAAGCCAATGAGCGCCAACGGAAAACTCAATCCTGTCAAATCAGCCTGATCTAATTGCCCACGATCTACGTCTATTTGTTGCAATTCGGGCACTTTTGTAGTTAAAAGTGATGCAATGTGAAGAAATAGTTGCCCTTTCATAATGATGCTGATTAAACTAATTAAAAGTACTTAGTGATCTTTCATAAATAAGATCACCTATGTGATTTTTAACTAAAAAAACAAAATTTTATACACGCTACTCCACCACCCACCTTTAACAATTACACTCACAAGAGAAACAAAACGATCAAAACAACAACTTAAGTCATATTAAATCATCTATGCCTTATACAAGTAGCAATCCGTGACTGTCAAAACATTGACAATTATCACGATATACAGGTAAAGCTTTCAATGTGATTTATTTGTATTGAATACTTTTTTTAAGCGTCTGTTATTATATACTCTAGTGGTAAAATCCAACGGATAGGTATTTTGTATTTTTTATCAAAAAAAACATAAAACACCCCTTAAAAGGCTCTAAACACCCATAATATTTTGTAATTTTAAATAGTATGATTATAAAAACAGAATGGTAATCAGTGAGTCAACACTTGTTAACATTACAAGTAGCTACTTTTGATGGGTAGGGTTGCTGGCAATACACTCAGGGGGGCAGGCTAACTCATTTGCTGCACAATGTCTTTGCCGTAACGCATCATATCATGAATGTGCCCATATACAAACTTACCCCCTCGCCCCGATAAATGCAGATTGGTGAAGTGTTGAAGGTAGGCATTGATTTTAGCTATTTTTTGAGGGTAATCCAATGCCAATACTGGGTAAGCATACTTGATCGCATAAGTAGTAGTATCTATGATATCGGCGGCAGTAATCAAACCTGTACTCACCAAACCACGGCAAGTTTTGGCAACGAAGTCTTCTTTACTCCACTGCCCCAAAGGGCTACTTTCGTTGTAAGGTATTTCGGCAATCAAAGAGGTTTTGCCTGCCGGAGCCATGGCTATGCTTCGGTTGCGGGGTTCTACTACTCTGGTAAAAACCAGGTCATTGTCAGGAAAATAAAGGCTTGCATTGGGTGTAACCAAAGGTTTGTTCAAAAATATTCCTACCAGCATCAAGTGCTGAAACCGAATAGCGCGGGTCAAAGCCAATATTTCTGTGGACGCTTTGGGCTCAAGTATTTGCAAAAAGATATTTAAGGGCAAGGTGCTCACTACTTGTGCCCCGGAATGAATCGTTATTTTTTCCTGATGATTGACTTCTATAGCTGTAATGCGCCCGTTATGATGATAAATCCGGGTAATGGGCGAGTTTTTGTGTACATGCTTCTTTCCGCAAGCCACCTCCATTCGTTCAAATATTTCTCCTATCCCCGACACCGGGTAATAAAAACTGCCATCTATGTGCTCGGTTTTGGCTTTATTGCCTTGCAATGCTTCTTTGATAAAAGTACGTAAATTCAATCCAGACAACCTTTTGCCTGCCACTTCGGGCGAAAGTTGTGCCGGGGGCAGCCCCCATAGTTTTTCGCTGTAGTTGAGCAAAAACCGCTGGGCAATTGTTTTACCATAAGTCTGCACTGCTAACTCTTCAAAGCTTACCCCAGCAGTTTTTGGCAAAGCCTGTAATTTGCTTTTGATAAACTGCCAACTTGCTTTGGCCAATTCTTTTACTCCCAGGTTATGTACCAGGTTAAGCGGGGTGAGCGGAAAGTCAACCAGCTTTTGTTGGCTGTAAATCTGGCTGGGAGCATGAATTTGAGGCATGCGTTCTCCCATGAGTTCTAGTAGGTCTTGGGTAGTCTCAGGGTCTTTGGCGTGAAACCGGTGCGCCCCCGAATCAAACCGAAACCCTCCGTGACTCAAAGTAATACAGTTACCCCCTGTCTGATGGCTTGCTTCGTATAAAGTAAAATCTAAAGATTGTTTTTGGGCATAAAACCCCACTGCCAGCCCGGCAGGTCCTCCCCCTAAAATGGTCAATTGAGATGGCTGTGTCATAATTATTGCAAAATAGACATTTTCAATAAGGCATCAATCAATACCTTTTGCTCTTTTTTAGGTTGCTGCTGTTAACTTTTAGTCAAAACCTGCCATAAACAAGCAAAGTTTATTTAAACCTTCTCAATTAATTATGAAACCACTCAATTTTATTTTATGGAAACCTGAGGGTGCTCCTGAATTTTCGCCGGGAGGCGCCACCTTTACCGATGGTACCACTATAGAGCTGGCAAGTGCAGCGGCTACTTATGTACAAGAGAACAGCCTCGAACTTACTCAAACCTCTTTTATCATTACCTTAAACTCAGACGAAAAAGAACTGGCTTCTCATACTTTCCAGATGGAGAAACTGGGAGGTTCGGTTAATCTATGGTTATTGGCAAACCCTAAAGAAACTGACCCCAATGGAAGTTTTACGGGTAAGTTTCTTCAGGCATTGTGCGACTTAGCACCCGCCCAAACTCCACTCACTATTAAAATAGGAGCAACCACCAACGAAGAAACTACCTGGATAAATGAAGGAAACCTGGTGTTTGACGGTACCGCAGGAAATGAAAAGTATCAGCAACTGCTTACTTTTTACGACGATGTAGACGCCAGCCGTAGCCAAGCCAACAAAGAAACTACTGAGGCTTACGCCGAAAAAAGAGCAGAAGAAGCTCAAGCACGACACAATGCCAATCACTTTGAGGTATTTTTTAAAAGTAACCATTCCTCACAAACTACTTATGTGATTTGTAAAGACACGAAAAGTTTGTCAGAAAATATAGTGGAGGTTCAGCCCAATGCAAAAATAAGTGTAGAATTTTGGCGAGGCTCTAGCCACGAGATACTGGCTTACTCACAAAATGTGTCAAAAGAAGCTGCCCACAAAGTCACTACGGTCACCGAAACCCTCGAAAATCAAGAGATTTTGATATAATGGCAGAGTTCCGGGGACTTGAAGCCAGGTACACTCTACCAGCAACTCACAAGTTTGGATGTTAGCTATTTAAATTACTGATTATCAATGGTTAGTTTTATATAAAACTCCGGTGGGGTATTGGTTTAAACAAACCTTTGATAAAAGAAAAAGCAGGTGATACTTTGATTGTTTCACCTGCTTTTTGCGTGCTGCACACCCAGTCTTTTTGCTCTATTCATTTGGTTAACCTTGTGTAGGGTCACTGTTATCTGTTTGGGCATCTGCCTGACCTTCATTAAACTTGATCAATAAAGCTGTATGATCATCATGTACAGGCATGCCACGGCTAAAGTGATTCAGGTCAGTAATAATTTTATCGTTGATCTCATCAGGTGACAAATGGGCATTGGCAAGCACTAAGTCTTGTAGCCGTTCATAACCATACTCTTCTTTTTCTTTGTTCATTGCCTCTATTATTCCATCGGTATATAACAACAACATATCGCCCTCTTCATAGTTAAGGGTTTGCATCTCGATGTGGTCAGAAAACAACTTATTACGCAAAATACCCAACCCCATTCCTTTGCCCTGATAGTACTTTACCTCTTTGGTTTGGTGATGATAATACAACGTAGGGCAGTGTCCGGCACGGGCAAACTCTATTTTTTGGGCACTGTCATCTATCAACAAAATGGTTACTGTAATAAAAGAAGCCCGGTCTAAACAATTAGTCAAAGCATTGTTGGCGTAGTACAAAAAACGCTCGGTGCGTAAACCAAACTGAGCCAGGCTATGAAACACTCCTTTCATTTGCGCCATATTAAATGCCGCGTTGGTGCCCTTGCCCGACACATCGCCCACAATCACCATTACCCGGTTGTTGTCAATGGGGTAAATGTCATAATAATCGCCACCAACATCTTGTGCTGAGTCCGAAAATGCCGCAATTTCCATTTTTTTGCTCACCGTTAACTCTTCGGGTAGCGGCAAAAGGCTTTTTTGCACCGTGCGCGCAATTTTTATTTCTTCTTTGTACCGTTCTGCTTCAATGGTTTTGGCAAGTAGCCGGAAGTTTTCAATAGAAATGCTTGCCTGACGCACAAAAGTCTTAATCAACACTTTTTTGTCATCGTCAAAGCCATCTTTCACATTTTTCAGCAAGGTCAGGTTTCCCAATTGGTGATCGTGCGCCACCAATTTTTGCGTAAGCATCGATTTAAAACCATGCTCGTTGAGGTCTTCCATCAAAGGATCATGCTCTTGATTGCGGGCAAAGGTGGCATCAATTATTCGACGGGTGTTATGGCGTTTGATGATCCGCTTGAGCTTGCTTATCTCTTCTTTGTCTACTCCTTTGTGCAAAAAAGCCACCTGTTCGTTGTTTTCATTGGTAATTTCTAACCAGGCAGCATCTGCTGAAGCAGTATTGACCGCACTATCCAGCAAAATCTCGTATACCTGCGCTTCTTGTTCACCTGCCTGTAGTGACTGTGACAGTTTCTGAAAACTGATAATTTCTTCCAGTTTTTTTTCAAATACCGAAGTAGTGGGCAGGTTAAAGACCATTACTAACATAGAAAAAATAGTGTAAAAAATAACAAAGGCAAAAATGGCAATGATGTATACACTATGGTTCAGGTTGGTAGTAAGGTAAGGATGATTGGAGTGCCTGATCACCGTTTGGAAAAAGAAAATAGCAAATAAGGTAATGAAAGACAGCAGTAGTATACTCTGCCATTTCTCTTTGGCATTGAGGTATACCACCCATTTAAAGTTAAATGATAGGTTGAGCGCAAGTAAGATTAAACCACCCAACACCAGTAAAAACAAGGGTTGATTGAAGTCAAGCTCAAAAAAGTTAAACAACAGACTAATCAGCAACAAATACTCATACACAGTCCAAAGGCGTTGCAAACGCTGGGTTTTTTGGTGCATAATGAGCTTTTTCCAGTAAAAAAAAGCCTTGCTCAGAAAAATCACCAGTAAGCCTATATTGATATGGTACAGCAAATTGAGCCAGCGCTCTTGGTGGTGGGCTTCCAGGTAGTTGCTGCTCAGCTCCATTGCCGCGTATACTATCAAAGCTATAGTGTTGGTAACCAAGCCAGTAATAAACAAACTGGTGAGCAACTCGATAAAATCTATTTCTTTGAGCTTTTCGAGCCTGGAGTTGTAGTAAAAAAATACACTAAGAATAAATAAGTTTAGGAGAAGACCTTTGAGGTAAAAGTCTGACCCTACCCCAAAAAAAGGCACTGGAGTAAGCCCAAAAGATGATAGTAAGTATATTACCAGCAATAACAACCAACTGACAATATTTACATATATAAATATTCCTATGACATTTCTTAACGAGAGCATATTTTTTATTTAAAACAAACATTTGGTTGACTCTAGTCGTCAGCCAGATGTTTCGTTAGTCGAGTTATTGTTTACTGTGTAAGAAGCATGCCTGACTTGCTGCTATTATTAATTTAACAGCCCAAGCAACTATTCACCTTTATTGTATGCCTGAGTGCATAAAAAACATTTGAAATGCTTAAGAAAAATTACAACAAACAACGCTCATTGTTGCTTGTGTACCAAGCAAATTTAAAAATTAAAACTGATATTGAGAAATCATACAAGCATTGTAAAAGGGTTGTAAAGACTTAACTTTAAAATAAATTGCATATAACCAAAAAGTAATGCTTATTATGAGCAAATAATATTGAAAATATTCGCATAAAATTAAAGTTAAACCCACTTTATTTTTATCCAAACCCAGCGTATAAGCGTTCAAATACAACTGCCAAGGCATTTGTTTATTGATCGAAACCGTTGAAATCTTACATAAGGATAGGTGTAAAACTGGGCGCCGAACGCTGAAGCCGTAGGTTCGGTTGCCAGGTACCAAGTCAAGTACGAGACTCTTGGCTAACATCGCACAGGGCTGGGTTTCACAGATTTTGCACTTTGTTCTACGGTTTAGAACACCTGATTTTGAACCTGATTCACCTTTTCAACCTCTCGGCCTCCACTCGCAACAGCAACTTTATACATACGCTCACTTTCTTTAAAATTATGGCAAAAAAACTTGATAAAATTTTAGTAATAGATGTAGAATCTACTTGTTGGCAAGGACCACCACCCGAAGGGCAAGTAAGCGAAATTATAGAAATAGGCATTTGTGTATTTGATCTCAAAGAACGCCAACGTGAATCGCGCGAGGGTATCTTGGTAAAACCTACCCAATCTGAGGTGAGCCCGTTTTGTACCGAATTGACCACCATTACCCCAGAGTTGATAGATGCTGAGGGGGTAGACTTGAAAGAAGCTTGCCGCATTTTGCGCAAAAAGTACGAAAGCCAACAAAGAGTATGGGGCAGCTGGGGCGACTATGACCGACGGCAGTTTGAACGCAACTGTAAAAACCGGGGCATTGGCTACCCTTTTGGCACTAACCATCTCAACGTTAAAACTTTATTTGCTATTAAAAACTGCCTTGAGCGTGAGTTGGGCATGGATGGTGCGATGGAGTTGATGCAGTGGGAACTGGAAGGTACCCACCATAGAGGGGTAGATGATGCCTGGAACATTGCCCGATTAATGTCAACTTTGATTTAGGGCTTGACTCCCCAAAACAGGATTCAACAAAAGCTTTGATCATTGTTGGGGCATAATGGAGTTAATGGTTACTTTTGTGGCTCAATTGCTCACGCATTCAGACCAAATACAATGAAGTGGAAAAAGATATTTACTAAAATATATAAATGGGAGTTTTGGACATTTTGGGTGTTTTACATCCCTGTATACTACTATTGGGCTTATTGTTGGGCACGTACCCGCTCCATGTTTTTTTTTAGTGCAGCAAACCCTTCAATGGACATGGGTGGTTTTATTGATTACCCCAAAATGGAAATTTTTAAAATTATTCCCCCCGATTTGTTGCCCAAGATGGTATTTATTACCAACAAAGAAGAAAAACAACAAGCCGAACAAATGGCTACTGCCAAAGGCATTCAGTTTCCACTGATCGCCAAACCCAATCGCGGTGAACGGGGCAAAGGAGTGGCAAAAATTAAAAATCCAGCTCAACTAAAAACTTATCTGGATGCGGCCACTGATCATATTATTTTGCAGGATTTTGTAGAATATCCTCTGGAGTTTGGCATTATGTATTACCGCCTCCCCAACGAAACCAAAGGAAACATTACCTCTATAGTTCAAAAAGAGTTTTTGACCGTTACCGGAGATGGTAAGTCAACCGTACGACAGCTCATGCGCCAAAGCAAACGGGTGGCTTTGTACGAATCTCATGTGGAAGGTAGTTATCCTGAAATACTAGAAAAGGTTCCGGTGAAGGGAGAGGAAACCTTGCTAGAGCCCATTGGCAACCACTCACGCGGGACGATCTTTCGCAACTCGAATTATTTGATTAATGATCAATTGATTGATGTATTTGACCAAATGAGTAAACGTATTGAAGGTTTTTACTTTGGTCGTTATGACATCAAAGTACCTACAATGGAAGACCTGTATACAGGCAAAAATATTATTTTGATGGAGCTCAACGGGGTCAACTCTGAACCCGCCCATATTTATGACCCTGACATGAATATTTTTGCTGCTTACCGCGACTTACTTAAGCACTGGCAGGTATTGTACAAAGTAAGTACCCAAAATCACCAAAATGGAGTACCTTATATCGATAGCCGTGAGGCTTTTCCGAGATTGGTGCAGCATTATAAATAATGATGAACCGACCGTAGGAAGCCCTGCTTTAATTAATAATATTTTTCTTTTTATTCTTTTTTTAAAAACAATGCCCTGAGTGCTTTTTCAGGGCTTTTTTAATGTTCCTTATTTAATTTTTTGTCTAAATAAACTGACCGTTTATCGAGCATTTTTGACGTTTTATCTAAAACGTTTTGCAAGTTTCAAAAAAAATCCTACTTTTGTATTGCATAGCTGGTTGAAGGATCTTGGGGGTTAGGAATTCGTTCCTTCCCTCAAGTTTTTTTTTGCCCCTACCCTATCTGCATTTTCATCAACATTACTTTTCCTCAATTTATTGCTTCACAGGTCTACCCTATTTCCAATTCTCTGCTCATCAAACATTAAGACAAACTTCTAAATGGGCTTGATACACTCAAACAAAAGCTTTTCATTTTTAAGGTATTTTTGCTAAATTTGAATTAGCAAAATGGCATTCATTGCGTATTTTTGCTACAAATGCAAACATTGCAATGGTATTCACCCTAAATTTACTCACAACTTACCCTATATGGAAACGGCTGAATCAACTCCAAACACTTCTCCTGAAAGCGAAAAACACCTTAAAATAAAAAAGTCGCAGGTAGTAATGGTACCTGTAGAGCGCATTGATGTACACCCTGACAATCGCCCGTTGGGAATCAATGAAGAAAAAATTGCCCAACTTCAGATATTGATTCAACACGATGGTTTCGATAGTTCGCATCCTTTGGTAGTGCGTTTGCAAGACGAACGTTACCAGTTGGTAGAGGGTGAGCACCGCTTTAGGGCTGCCAAAGCGTTGGGTTACGAGGAACTCCCTTGTGTAATAAGGGTCATGGACAATACCGAAGCCTTGATTCAGTTGATTACCGGAAACATTCAGAGTGATAATAAACCTCTTGAAATAGGTTTGAACGCTCTAAAAGTAATACAAGCAGCGAATGAACAGGGTTTGTCAGTTACAAACTACGCCCAACGCCTGGGCATGTCTGAAACATCCATTAGGCGTTATATGCACGCCAGTGAAGCATTTCAATTTATCCAATCACAATTGCCCGCTGGGGCTTATATTCTCGAAGAGGTATACAAGCTCGAAGAGATTCAACGTTGCGCCCAAACCGACTGGATATGGCTGCATGACCTTATTACAGAAAAAGAACTGTCTAAGGCACAGGTCATAGAAATTTCGCAGGCAATCAGAGACATCAAAACCGACAACCCTGCCATTTATCAGTTTTTTGATTTTACAGCTATTCGCCAAAAAATAGCCCGTGAAATCATTCAGGGGCAAAAAACAGCGCATCGGGTATACAACGATTTGCTCGAAACATTTGAGACCAGTTACGAAAACCTCGACGAAAGCATTGAAAGTTATGAATACAATGTACTGCACGACGAAATAGAACAAGAAACGGTCAATTTGCGGGAGTGGTTTATAGAAAACCTCAAGTCGGTTTCGCCCTTGATCAAATCGGCTATATTAGAGGTTTACAAAGATGCCTTACAGCTCAAGCGTAGCAGTAGCAAAGAAGAAGCAGAAAGAGATGCGGCTTATTTTAGGGATAAAAAAAACCAAAAAGAGCGTGAAGAGCAAGAGCGCATAGAACGAGAAATGCGTCAGGTGTTGCCGGGTGAATGGTGGCAACTGGGCGAGCACTTGCTTTACTGTGGCAATGGGCAAGACCTGGTGTTTAGAGAAAGGTTGCCCGAAAAATCGGCTTGGGCTTATGCCAATTTTATTAAAAACAACCCTGAGCACCAAGACAATGACAGCACCACCCCTCACCTTGCCTGGCAACAATACGACTGGCTGGTACAGCGTGCCCAAGTAGTCACGACAATTGTACCTACCGAGGCCATTGCCCGTTTTTTAAGAGCCACCCAAATGCCTTATAAATGGTCATTGTCGGCAAAAATCAGTGAAAACGAAGGGCACTGGAATAGTTGGCTTTATTCGGCGGTTTTTTCAGCAGCCAAAAGCATTCGTCAGGCAACCGATTTAGTAGAAATACGCAACGCACCCAATATGTCGGGCGACTTACCCAAAGATTTGCTCAAATATTTTATTGAAGCTTTTTCTACTACTCACGACCCTATCATAGACCTTGAGGCAGGCGATGGCACACTATTATTACTTGCCGAAAAAAACAATCGGGTTTGTTATGCGGCAGAAGTCAACCAGGAAGCCTGCAAAAGGTTATTGGATGACTGGGAGCAAACAAGTGGTGGCAAGGCCCGCAAAATAGATGATGCAGCAGCAACCCTGCCTGAGATTACAGAATAGCTTATAGTTTTCAATAGGTGCAAGCTTTGAGCAACAAGCTTCTAGTACACTGGGAACTAATAAACAATTTATTTAATCCCTAATGCACTAGTTTTTGTAGCCATCTAATATACACCACACCTACCTTTTTGATCTTGCCTACACATTTGTAAAAGTATGTTTAAAGGAGGGGTTGAGAGTGAGAAAAAAATAAACCCTACTGAAAATGTTCAATCACTTTCAGTAGGGTTTTAACTTTACTTACCATTTGTTCTTACCAGTTGGTAGCCTGTTAAGTAATGGACAAAAAATAAGTTACTAAACATATTTACTCTTAATTACGGTCAGTTTTTCGCGAGTCATTTCGTGCATGCTGTATGGCACACCTCCCATACCAATCCCTGAGGCATCTCTGCCTCCAAAAGGCATCCAATCAACCCTGAAAGCAGTATGATCATTTACCATTACGGCAGTTGCATTCAATCGCTTGACACAATGCAAGGCAATGTCTATATTTTTGGTAAATACGGCCGCTTGAAAATGCACATCCAAACTATTGGCTATGTCAATGGCTTCGTCTCGGTCGGAGTAAGAGTAAATGCATACCACAGGCCCAAACACCTCTTCGGTTGACACCTTTACACTTGTGGGAGGGTCTAACAGTACGGTGGGCTGATAACAAGTATCAGAGATACGCTTGCCTCCACACAATAATTTAGCTCCCTTGTTTACTGCTTCATTTACCCACTCTTCTACCCGGTCTACTTCTTTGGGTGCTATCAAAGGCCCCACCTCGGTAGTCTCTAGTGTAGGATCGCCTACGGTTAATTTTTCGGCAATATCGGCAAGCTTGTTTGCCAGCTTGCTACAAATACTTTTATGGGCAAAAACCCTTTGTACTGATACACACACTTGCCCAGCATGGTAAAACCCTCCTTTAGCAAGTGTAGGTAGCATTTCATCAAAATTAGCGTCAGGCTCTACAATTACTGGAGCAGCTCCTCCGTGTTCGAGCGCACAACGGGTACCCGGAGCAAGTTTAGACTTAAGGTACCAACCCACTCGCGCTGAACCGATGAAAGAAAAATAGTTTACTCTTTTATCCGTGACTAAGTATTCGGCGGCTTCGTTTTCACAAATCACTGCCTGACACCAACCTTTTGGCAAACCGGCTTCTGTCAAAATATCTACCAATGCAAGGCAAGACAAGGGTGTGGTACGGGCAGGCTTTACAATCACCGGGCAGCCGGCAGCCACTGCAGTAACCACTTGATGTACAATCAGGTTGAGCGGATGGTTAAATGCACTTATCGAAGCCACTACCCCGATAGGTTCACGGGTGGTATAAGCAATACGGTTTTCTGAAGCTTTGGTCAACCCCATAGGCATTTGTTCTCCCCTGAGTTGTCCAATATGTTCTTTGGCAAGCTTTACTCCATTAATAGCTCGCGAAACTTCTACTTTAGAGTCTACCAAGGGCTTGCCCCCCTCTTGAGCAGCAGTTGTTGCGAGTTCATCAAATTTTTTCTCCATAATGGCAGCAGCCCGTTCCAAAATGGCAATGCGTTCGTGGGCAGGAATCCACTCCGATTGATCAAGAAATAACCCATAGGCTATCGAAAGTGCTTTTTCTATTTCTACCTTCCCTACTATAGGAAGCTCTTTAATAAGACTTAAGTCATAAGGTGATTTTACTTGTAACATCTTGATAGATAGTTTTTAGGTGATACTTTACTATTGCTTAACCCCTGCTTGTTGTTTAAGCAACACATTTAAAATAGAATGATTGAGAGAGTAGTCAACTGCCAGGTCTATAACGTGTACCCCGTCAGTATTGAGGGCTTTGTCGAGCATTTCAATGAACTCATCATCACTGGCAGGCCTATGACCAATGGCACCGTAACTTTCGGCATATTTCACAAAATCAGGGTTATTATAATCTAGCCCAAAATTATCAAAACCCATGTCTTCCTGTTTCCATTTAATCATTCCAAAAGCATTGTCATTCAGAATAATTACTGTAAGGTTTAACCCCAGACGCACTGCCGTTTCAAGCTCTTGTGAGTTCATCATAAAACCTCCGTCTCCACATACCGATACTACACGTTTCTCAGGGTTGAGTAATTTGGCACACATGGCCGATGGCAAACCTGCTCCCATAGAAGCAAGGGCATTGTCTAACAGCAAAGTATTGGGTTGGTAACAATGATAGTTTCGGGCAAACCATAGTTTATATACTCCATTATCTAGCGTAATAATGTCCTCTTCGGCAAGGGTTTGCCTTAATAGGTTTACCAAACGTTGAGGCAACATCGGGAAACGAATATCTTCAAAATACTTGCTTAAGTGTTCCCCTACCTTGATTTTGATTTTTTCGTAGTCAGCAAAATCCCAATTACTATGGTCATTGACCTGTTCGGCAAGCTTTTCTATATTAGAAGCAATGTCTCCCACTACATTCAGTTGCGGAAAATATACTTCGTCTACTTCAGCCGGAAAAAAGTTTAAATGAATGACCTTAGTACCACCTTGTTCCATAAAAAACGGTGGTTTTTCTATCACATCGTGCCCTACATTTATAATTAAGTCAGCCTTGCCAATAGCCGCGTGTACAAAGTCATGGTCAGACAAAGCAGCTGTGCCCAAAAAACGAGGGTGACGCTCGTCTACCACCCCTTTGCCCATTTGGGTATTAAAGAAGGGGATTTTGGTTTTTTCTAAAAACTCAGTCAAGGCCTTACTGGTTCTTTTGCGATTGGCTCCAGCTCCTATCAACACTAAGGGCATTTTGGCATTTTCTATCATCTTTGCCGCCTCACCAATCGTTTCTTTGTCGGCATCTGGACGGCGGTGTCCTACTACAGTAAATACCCGCTCTTGACACTCTTCTTCGGCAATGTCTTCGGGCAATTCTAAATGAACTGCGCCAGGGCGTTCTTCCATTGCCAAGCGAAAAGCCTCGCGTACCATAGAAGGAATATTATTACCATTGACAATCTGCCTGGTATACTTGGTGATGGGGCGAAACAAATCTACCACATCTATGATCTGAAAACGCCCTTGCTTGGACTTTTTAATAGGTTTTTGCCCAGTAATCATCATCATAGGCATGGCACCTAATTGGGCATAAGCAGCCGCCGTAGTAAAATTGGTGGCGCCTGGACCTAAGGTAGCTAAACAAACTCCGGGTTTGCCAGTGAGTCGGCCATAAGTAGCTGCCATAAACCCAGCGCCTTGCTCATGACGGGTAAGAATTAATTTTATTTTTGAGTTTTTCAGCGAATTCAAAAAATCAAGGTTTTCTTCTCCTGGGATTCCAAAAATATATTCAACCCCTTCATTTTCAAGTACTTTAATAAATAACTCTGATGCTTTCATGTGCTGTGTTGTTAATTACTCACTTTATGTGTGACATATACCTTCTGTGTTCTTGCTAAAGCAAGAACAATTCATCATGTCATCAATATAGTTAGTTCTTTTGCAAGAACCAGCAAAAGCATGCGAAATAAATAACAACCGTAGGAGCCCGAAATAAACAACGCCTAA
Source organism: Microscilla marina ATCC 23134 (assembly GCF_000169175.1). Taxonomy (NCBI): domain Bacteria; kingdom Pseudomonadati; phylum Bacteroidota; class Cytophagia; order Cytophagales; family Microscillaceae; genus Microscilla; species Microscilla marina. Next base: position 72,382 of record NZ_AAWS01000014.1, on the reverse strand, counting down.
AAATCGATGATCTTTAGGCGTTGGCAAGTATAATATAGTGTAATTGAGTGGAATCTACTCTTTACTTTGTCCTTGGTTGGTTTTAGAGCCTGCTCCAGTACTTTTCATTTTCTCCTCTATTTTGTCCCAGGTACCATCTGGCAATACAGGGGCAAGCATTTGTCCTACATAACTTTTGGGAAACTCTTCTTTAATACCAAATTTTTCGGGCTCCTTGTCTGGGCAAGTATAAGTACCAAAAATAACATCCATTAAAGGCGATATATTGGCATAGTTACCCGCATCCCGGTCAAGATCGTGGTGCCAATGATGTAACTCAGGAGCACCAATCAACATACGTAAAGGACCTAAGGGCAAACGCACATTTGAATGAATGTAAATAGCCCATATCCCTCGAAAAGCCACTACTCCTGCCAAGGTTTCTAGCGGAAAACCTATGATAAAAGCGGGTAAGTTAATCAACCCTATAGTATATATAGAGTCTAGGGGGTGTTCGCGATGAGCTGCCAGCCAGTCTAAATGCTCGGCACTGTGGTGCACTTTATGAAAACGCCACAAAAAACCTACTTTATGTTGTAGTCGATGCCCCCAATAGATGAGTAAATCACTCAACACAATGACCTCTATTGCCTGTAACCACCAAGCTTGATTGCGTAGCAAGAGTTGAAACTCGGCAGGAACGATAGTAGTGAGATAATCACTAAAATAACTCAATGCCCACAGTACCAACCCACCCCAAAGCAGGTATTGCCCCAGAAAAAAACATAAATCGAGCACCCAATGAGGGCGCAATATTTTTTGCTGGGCTTTTGCCGGAAACGCCTTTTCCATTGGGACAAACACTGCCATCAAAAAAAGTAAACTCAGCCCGGCGGCTTCCAGTAAATTCCAAAATTCCATTACTTTTTCTTTTGAGTTGCTTTTTTCTTTTTGCTCGTATCTTTTTTAGGTGTAAAAATCACCCCAGATTTAGAGCTGGGCATGATAGGCAGTTTTTTCTTTTTCTTGGGTTTAAACACTACTCCAGATTTGGAGCTGGGCAATACAGGGCGCTTTTTGTTCTTTTTAGGTCTAAATATTTTGCCAGACTTGGAGCTAGGGATAATTCGGGGGGAGTTCTTTTTACGAGGAGTGTCTATCTTGGTAACGCCTTTTTGCCCCTTCAACTTTTTCTGAGCCTTTGCTTTTTTAGTTTTGAGGGCGCTTCCATTGGGACTCAGTTGAATTGCAGAGGCTGAGTTGCCAAACCAACCTGCTCGATAAGCTATGAAAGACCCCATCAAGCTTACAAAAGACAGGAGGGTCAATGTTTTGATAATTGTGCGTTTCATTGGGTATTTTGATTAGTGTTTGTGCGATGTCGTTACTTTATATAAAGTAAACGTGTATTTCTAAAAATAAGATTTTATTTATAGAAAACAGCACGATACACTAAAAGCATTCTACAACTTGAAAGATACTATAACAACGGCTCCACGCTTCCGGTCAATAACCAATCTATTGCATCCTCCACAGTACCAAAAGCATTGTAAGTATATTTGTCGCTGGTTTGCCGAGGTTTTAGCAAATTATTGAGGGCAAATTTAGCAAATACATCTGGCGAGTATACATAAGCAGTACGAACAAGTCCTGCATTGATGGCTTTTGGTAACCATTCGTTATTTACCCAATCGTTGACAGCAGTAAAAGTTCCTTTCAACTCTACCAGGTTATTTAGCAAATAGGTTTGATCATGCGTTTTTGCATGAGCCAATATTGCTTCGCACCCTTGCTGAATGCCTTCCACTGATTGGTAACCAACCCAATGGCATATCAATAGGTTTTTGACCTTGTCATAAGAAATGACCAGGTTTTGTTGTTCTAAAATAATTTGAGTCATACTTACTAAATATTTTTATCGCCAGTAAAATGAGTTAGGAACTTGTTTAAAATTAATCGAAAAGACGGGAACTTCTGAACTTTACCCAGAAGATTTAGAAGCTCGGTTTGATGTATTGGAACACAAAGCTCATCGGAAATCACGCTGAACGCGCAAACTCAAACAAGCTCTCAATCAAAAACTCTAAATCTTTTGATGGGGAAGAGGTATTTTAATACTTCAAAAAAGAAAAAAAAGACTCTTTTTGAAGTATTGAGTTTAAAAAAGCGAGTAAAAAAAGTTGCAAAGAGAAAAAAAACGACATAAATGATAGGTATGTTCGCGACTTTTACCCCTAATATTATTAAATTATAAATGAAAAAATAAAGTAATCATTACTAGGTACTATTTTTGCTATAGAAAGTACATAACGAGCAGCGTTTTACATTATTGCTCTCCCTCCCCTAACAATCCATTTTTAAACCTCTCAAATACTTCTTGAAAATGTGCTTTAAACTGAAAGGTTGTCTCTATCATATTTAATAAAAAATGCTTGATGAAAGCATTATTGGTATTTTGCTTGTCTACCAATATCATACCGATAGTACTGATTTAGCAATAAAAACCCTATTTTCAAGCTTTATTAGCCCTTAGTTTCAATATTTCGTAAATCTATAAATTGTACAATAAAAAGGGAGTAAAATATTTTCACTATTATCTATACCATTGCCATAAACGTTGATATATGCCAGGCCTAGTGCTTGATACCATCCAAAACCAGCACTACCAGACAATATTTAACGCAAGCACCTGTTTTCTTTGTAGGTCTATTTGCCAGTCATTTATTAGCTATAACCGATTGTTACTATATCAAAAGTCATAGAACCAAAGGTGAACCCCGACATACGATGCATTATTCAATAAGCAAAGGGAAGCAGCATTGGAGGTACCTGATTTTGTTGAGCGCATAAAAAATGTAGCTTGAAATGAATTGAGGAGAGTTCAAATGCTATTAGTCATCTGAGCTAAATTGTACTTTTCAAATAAAAAAACTCTATGAAGCATTATTATAAATAATTTTGTAAAAAAACTTTTGTAAAAATGTTCGAGTTTTTTCGTATCTTGAATTCAGTTAGGAAATAGCAAAGGGTTTGTAGGTATTTTACCTATTACTAACTGGTCAAGTTTCTCATAACCTTCTGAGTTTTTGCCTGAGTTTTCACTAAAAAACGCTTGCACATCTGACAACTATTACCTTTGAGGACTGCTATTTCAAGATTTGATTTTAAGAAGTTTTAGCCTTAAAAAAGTCAAATTACTTGTATTTTATTACATTTGTAATACCCACTCTCAAAAGCTCTCTACATCTGACTTAAACCCTATTTTTTAAGCTAATATTTCAAGCTAACATTCCTCCTCAATTGCCTCAGATTTGGCTCCTAAGAAATTACTCCATTACTTTGTATCGTAATCAAAAACACAACATCACAACAAAATCTGAAATAGTGTTAATGATTCACAACAGCATCTACAACAATCACACTTCAAGCATTTTTACTCAGGTTTTTGTATAAAACATTACATTACCATAATGAGAAGTTGCTCAGAGAAAAGTTGTAGTACAAATTAGCTTATATTATTAAATATCTATCTTTTATATTCTTTTTCAGCTCTGCACTAAATTAAATTTATTTAACAACACAAAGCCTATTAAAATTATGAAATTCACAGCATCATCTGTATTAGTATTGGTATGTCTTTTTTTCTCAGTTTCATTGTCAAGCCATACCTTTAAAGGAAAAAAACCCGCCAAAAAAACCAAAAAGCATAGAACTTATAAATTGAATTCTTCAGTGAAGGATTTCAAGTTAAAGAACGCCGTTGATGGCAACATGGTGTCTTTGTCAGACTACCAAGATGCCAAGGGATTTATTTTGGTGTTTATCAGCAATAGCTGCCCTACTACTCAACTTTATGAAGAGCGCATTATCAAACTTCAGGAAAAATATGCTCACAAAGGTTACCAGGTAGTTGCAGTAAACCCTTATAACCCTACTTACCACCCACAAGAGGGTTTTGAAAACTCTAACAAAATGGCTACTCGCAAGCAATATAACTTTCCTTATTTAGTGAATGGTTATGAAGTTGCTCAACGCTTTGGTGCAATCAAAACACCTCAGGTATATGTATTACAAAAGAAAGGTAAGCGACTTAAAATCAAGTACATCGGAGCTATTGACAATAAGCCAAGATTGCCTAAGTACCATAATACTAAGTATACTGAAAGAGCGGTAAAAAGCTTGTTGGCTGGTAGCAAAAGATACACTAAGGTAACTCGCCCATTAGGAACTACCATTGACCACTACGTTCCTACCAAAGCTGATGAGTTGGTATCACGCAAGTAATCACACTGAATACAATACAACAGGTTTTGCTAACCTAAACGACGATCATTGTCTGCAAAACCTGACTAATCAAACCCAACAGATTGGCTCAAAATTTTAAAAGGTGTTAAATATAGAACAGGGGTTGTTCGGAGCTTTGAGTAAAACCAAAAACTTTGGACAACTTCTTTTCAACACACTGACCAATCTTATGACTTGTCGTTCAATAAATCATCAATTAACCGGGACGACTGCTGATTTAGAAAAGAGAACACTTCTTGTTCCAACTGATCAAATTCTCCTTTTACAAACATTCTTTCTATTTTTTTATGTTGTAAAAAACTGATTTGATCACATATAACGGTGAGTGATTCGAATATATGAGAAGTAATTAAAATAGTTCTCCCCTGTTGGGCTAATTTCTGTAAAACGGTTTGTATCTTACTATAGCTCTCTAAGTCTACTCCATTATAAGGTTCATCTAAGATTAACATGGGGCGATCTAGAGCCAAAACACCCAAAAAAGCTAACTTCTTCTTCATTCCGGTAGAATAGTTTTCTACCAATTTTTGAAGGGGCAAATCAAACAAAGCATTCCATTGATGTATATCAAACTGCGGATTTTTTAACTGAAATAACCTTAAATACTCCCAGCCGGTCATCTTTGCATAAAAAAAATTATGTGTTTCAAGATAAGCCATCTTTTGGGTAGTTGCTATGTTATTTTGCCAATAAATGACACCACTTTTTTTGGGTACCAACCCATACATAGCATTTAACAAACTGGTTTTGCCTGAACCATTCAGTCCCACAATCCCATGAATTTTACCTGGCTCTAACACCAAGTGCAGGTTTTCAATGACAGTAATACCTTTCTGATAACTTATGGTCAAGTCTTTGACTTCTAACATGGCGATAAAAATTAATCAACTTAAATAATCTTGCATATTGTTAATAGCCCGTCTATAGTAACGAATGACCCAAAATATGTTGACTAAAAAACTAAAAGGAGGCAAAAAGCAAAACATAATTGCCATTGTCATCAAGGTGTTGTTATGTGAAAGGTCTTCGTTGGGGGTATAACTTGCATACTTGAGCACTACGGCAAGGGTGAGTAATAAGGTTGATACAAACCCCACTGCTGGTAACACGAACCAATAGGTTGGGTTAAAAATAAGAAACCCTATCCAAAATGGGGCGTTCAATAGTCCAAATAAACGCAAAGTCTGGGCTATTTTCCACTGTACAAACCGATGGGCAGAACATTTAAATATTTCTACCATTTCTTTGGGCTCACATAACAGGTAAAACTGCACTGCTACAAGGGTAAGCAAAAATGTGATAATGGGGGCTACTGGAGCAAAAGCACAAAAGACCACACCCAATAACCACAAAGTGGCTAAATAAGGGAAACGTTGTCGTACTCCACTGATCCATTCAAAATGAAGGGGCGACCAAAATGTTTTGGAGTCCCACCAATGTATTTTTTTATAGACCCGATGCCTCACAGAAAGTTGGGGAATGAATGGTAAAACTAAACCTTCTAACAATAAGCTTAGGCTAACTACCCAATAATGTTTATAGGCAAAAATAATAATAAAAGTAAGCGATAGTATGCTGTACTCTACACAAAACAACCATTGCCAACGTACTCCCAGCCTTTTAAGAAAGTGATGATCGGGTCGTTTGAAGTGGATGCTTGCCAAAATAAAGCCCCAAAACCAAGCAAGATAATAAGGGTTTTTCATCCATAATTCAAGTGCCAAACGTGGCAAAAAAATCGTGATGGCTATGAGCAATACAATTACCCTAAGTAGCCCTATTTCTTGCATATAGCGAAACAGTTGTCGAGCCCTGAACTGTAACATAAATTGAATCATATACAAATGTAATCAATGCATTTAAATCTTATGTATTAATAGGTGTTTTTTTAATTTACTGTTTTTCACTAATTTTAGATAAACTTTGGCAAGTACCAATTACTCCATTTCTATGAAACTATTTTGGACAGGCGCTTACAGTTGGTTGTTAGCGATCACTGTCACCACATTTATACAAGCGCAAAGTCGTATTCCAGAAAACGTACAAAGACTCTGGGACAAAGCACAGACCCAAGCTAAGGCTAAGGCACTGGCAGCGGCAGCTACTGCTTATGAACAAGCCATCGATGCATTTAAAACTAAAAATACTCACCCTGACTATCAGGTAATTATGGCCCGTTTATACCATGAGCTTGCAATGCTGAACTCCACGGATAAATTAGTAAATTTCCAATTATTTTTTGAGTATCAGATGAAAGCTAAAGAGGCAATCCAACAAAGCAATGATACCCAATACAAAGGAGAGATTTTATACCAGACAGCCATTGCTCACTACTATTACCAACAGTTTAGAAAAGCCGCCCCTTTACTGGAAGAAACGATTGAATTGGCGCAGCAACGAAAAGACTATGTGTTGCAAATAAGAGCAATGAATGTTATTGGAAGGGTATACATGACGTTGTCATTATACGATATGAGCTTAAGTTATCTTGAAAAAGCAGAACGGTTGCTCCAACAACACCCCGACACACCCAAGGCATATGCAGGACAACTATACTCTAACCTTAGCCTACTTAAATATACCATTGATGATCAGACAAGTGCCTTGATTGATGCTCAAAAAGCCTTGCCTTTTTGGATGGCGGCTTATGGGGGGGAACACTTCCGAGTAGTGTCTATTTATAACCAGATTGCACGTATTTATTTTGCGCTGGGCAATACTCAACAAACCAAGGTGTATTTACAAAAAGTTTTTGCCATTGATAACCCTCACGTACGCAAAGGCAGGGGTGCCTACTTGACCCTTTTAGGTAATGTGCACCATCGCGAAAAACATTACCAAAAAGCCATTGGAGCATTTCGGGAAGCTATACAGGTACAAATCAGCACTTTTGGAGATGATACTGCTGACAATACCGAAATTTACCAACACCTTAGCAAGTCTTACCAAGCAAGTCAACAGTTTGAGTTAGCACTTCAAAGTATTCAAAGGGCTTTGATCTTAAATAACACCTTATTTACTTCTACTGATTTTGCTGATCACCCCACCCTGAAGGGGGCGGTTTATAATGAACTACAAATACATTTGCTAAGTGACAAAGCCACTATCTGGTATGAGTGGTTCAAAACAACTCAAAACATCGATTATTTGCACAAAGCATATCAAGTATATCACTTTTTGCTTCAAGAGGTAAAATATTGGAAAACAAGCTTAAATGATGAAAACAACTTATTACTGTTAATCAAACGGTCTAACTATATTTTCACCAACGCTATAGAGGTGTTGCACACACTTTATAAATTCACAAAACAACAACGTTACCTCAGAGAAGCTTTCCACATTACCGAACAAGCCAAAGCTTATGTATTGCTCAGGTCGTTGTATGTGTCTGGCAAGTCGCCAGGGAGTGCCAACAACCAGATTGAAAATAAGATTACAAATCGCCTCAAAGATTTGAAAGAGCACCTTATAGCAGAGGAGAATAAGCCTAACCCTGACACCAGAAAAGTGGTGGATTACAAAGACCAAATATTTGAACTTAAAGCCAGCCGGGATAGCTTACGACAGTCTTTTCAAAAGTTTTCGCCAGAATACTACCAAACAAAGTATCAATTTAAAATTGCCTCGGTACCAAGCATACAACACAAAATTTTGGGCAAGCAAGAGGCTTTGATTGAATATATGCTGGCTGACAATGCTGTATTTATATTTACTGTTACGCCACAAAGCATCACCCTGAAAAAGGTAAAATTCTCTGCCAATATTAAAGAGCGTATCAAGGATTTACGTAAAAGTATTACCCACAAAAACTTTCAGGAGTTTATCAGACACAGCCACTTTTTTTATCAAAAACTGATACAACCTATTGCTTTGCCCAAGCAGGTCAACAAACTACACATTGTGCCTAGTGGTGTGCTCTATCATTTGCCTTGGGAAGCACTCATTACCCAACTCCCCACAAGCAATCAGGCCAACTATAGCCAGTTGGATTACTTGCTCAAAAACTACGTGATTAGCTATGATTATTCGGCTACTCTTGTATTAAACAAAATGATTCGAAAAAAAATAATTAGCACGGCACAATTACTCGCTTTTGCTCCTGAGTTTAACAGCCAAACTGGCTCTAGTGATGATACTCTCAGAAATAAACTGTCGTCGCTTACAGGTGCCCAAAATGAGGTAAAAGTACTACATACGCTTTATCAGGGAGAGTTGTTTACCGGGCAGCGGGCTACTGAACAAGCATTTAGGGCACATATCAAAAACACTTCGGTGCTCCACCTTGCCACACACGCGGTTATCAATGACCAACGCCCAGCTTTGTCGCGATTGCTGTTTAGTTTATCGCCCCACGATACTGTCAACGATGGGTACTTACACGCTTATGAATTACACAATTTACGACTCAATACTGAACTGGTAACCTTGAGTGCTTGCAATACTGGTTTTGGCAAAATACAAACGGGAGAAGGGGTTATGAGTCTGGGAAGGGCATTTGCTTACGCTGGAAGCCCCAATGTGTTGATGAGCCTGTGGAGTGTACCAGACCAAAGTACGGCTAAAATAATGACTGAGTTTTACAAACACCTAGCAGATGGCGTACCTAAGGATGTGGCACTACAACGTGCCAAGCTTACTTATATTGCCGACTCAGACCATATCACCAGCAATCCTTTTTACTGGAGTAGTTTTGTACTTATTGGCAATCCGCAACCCCTACAACTACAACCTGCCAAAGCTTTTTACCAAGGGAGTTTTTTTGTATGGTGTGGCATCACGTTTTTCGGTATTCTTATATTTTTGTGGGCAGGACAACGTTTCTTTAGCAAGTAGCACCACAAGGGTTTAGCTCTGTAATAAATTATGCTCAATTCATTTTGTTTAAATGCTTTTTTTAGTTAATTTTAAACAAAATGTTTAAATTGCATACTATGAAAAACGAAGAAAAAATACTGGAGCTGCTTGCTGAAAGCCTCAAGAAGCTTGATCAAAACAGCAAAGTACCCGACTTTCCGCACCTGTGTAGCTAAAACCGAGTAATTTATTAAACCACTGTTTATGAGGCGTTTATTCAAGGAGATAGTATTTCCTAACTTCTTGCCCCAGTAACCTAATGACCTTTGTATGCATCTCATTCATATTAAGAATGAGCATAGGTTGTTCTTGATTAACCCACAAGCAGTGAATGCCTCTAAAAAACTCGAAAATCCATTTCATTGTGGGTTTTTGAGTTTCTTTTTTAGTTTGATCCAGGACAAACTCCTTTTCCTGCTGCAGGTTTTTTCTTAATTCTCTCTCCAAAGCTGCATACACCATCAGCGACAATGCCATAATCATGAGTATAGCTTCAAGTCTCTCTGGCTTTTTTACAAAGAAGCTATCAGCAAGGAAAGCTTTATCTTTCAAAAACCTAAAACCTTTCTCGACATTAGATTGTCCTTTGTAAGCCAGTAGTTTATGTCCATTCCCCCACCTTTGTGCTGTATCATTGGAAGCAATCACAAACTTGCCCTGTTTTTGTCTTAGTTGTTCATAGTGTGTGAGTTTGGTTAGTGGACACCCTGTAATACGATACCCTATGGTCTGTTTTTGAGCTCCTTTGGGAGGTTTACCTGGTTTTTTAAACCCCTTGACTTGTTGAAAATTCAGGTCTTCTATTGACAAGTACTGGCACTTTTTTGAAAATTGTTCCCAGGCTTTTTCTGCATCCTGTTTACAGCTAAAAACCTTTTTGCAAAGCTTGATAAAGTCTTGGTGCTCTTCACTGCTTTTTTTTAGGTAACGTTTTTTCAAACTATGAACATCCCGCTTATAACCTGCCTCAGAAAAGACAACCATCCATTCTTGTCTTACACCTCCATAGCTGTTGCATACTTTCTGGTAGCGGTAGTTTTTCAATTTTTCTTCTGTGAAGAATTGCATATGCTCTGGCTGTACCTGTAGGAGTAATTCTTGAACAGCAGTAAGCTTGGAAGGAACACGGGTGATCCAATAATGCCGACCTGAGATTTTACCGATGGTTTCCTCAGTGTATAAGGCACTATCTGCCACCCAACATATAGGCTGACCATTATTCTGCCAACGTTCTACATAATCATCAATGGTTTGACCAAAGCTTGTTTGGTCACTTGTATTGCCATGCAAACCTTCCATAACCAAAGGTATGCCTGAGGAGTTTTCTACTACCAAGTTAAGCATTACCTGATTTAGGTCAGGGCGGTGATCCCGGCTGTAACCTTGGGTGATGTGAAGGCAAGAACTCTGCTTCGTTAAGTTCACTATTATATTGCCCTTCCAACCCAAAACTGGTCGCATCCAAGTGGCGAAACTCTGAGTCTACTTCTTCTGACAAACCCAGTATTTCATAACTCTGTGCAGCCAAATGGCTGAATAACTCACTTACACCAAAGGCATACAAATCATCCAAGCAACGACCAAGACGATCATCATTGAACATTTCTGCGCTTAGATTTTCTCCTAATAAGTGAGCAACAGGCTTATCAGAAAAAAAATGAGGACTCAGGTATAAGCGACGCTCGGCAAAACCTAAACCATTTAAAATCAAGGCTTTGACGCAAGTACCTGTGCTTACTTGATGAAGCCCATTGGTGTTAGGTAAAAGCTCATCTATTTTAGAGCTCAAGTTTAAACGATCACACATGCCACTTACCAACCCTAAGTGGTCAAGGTTTTTACTTATGGGAAATGATTGCATACCAAAAAGTAAAACTTTTGGTCGACATAAAAAAATAATGCTTTTGCAATCAAGTGATTACATCAATTATTTGTTTTCCCGAACATACGTGCGGAAAGTCGGAAGTACTTGATAAACACGGTAAAACACTTGACAAACACAGCACAATACTTAACAAACACAGCACGCAAATACAAAGACTGGTGGATGTACAAGTCACTCAAACCGACATTATGCGTGGAATGGCTATTGACATTCATGAGCTTAAAAACACGAATGTGAGCATTGCCGAACTAGAAAAGCGAGTGGATGAACTGGAGAAGTATACTGGTAAAAAATACAATAGTCCATAGTATTTAGTCGATAGTCCATAGCTGATTCGAGTAAATGTTCACCTTGTTAAATGCTGTAAACCAGTATTTTATATTAAGATTGTATACTCACTTTATTTTTAAAAGTGTTTCGGTTTTACGCCTAAACACCCAATTAAATAGTTTTTAAATTCATCAATGACTGATAACCGAGCCTCTGGCGAGCTCAACAAAGTTAATCAGCAAACAACTTTGACTAAAATCACTGCGGAGTATTGAAATAAAGGCATTGATATAAAAACCCCTCACTGATAAAATTGGCATTATCAACGAGGGGTTTTATTTTATAAAGCTAAACCTGTTTTAGCTCATCTTTGAGTTTCTTACGCAAAATTTTACCCACATTCGACTTAGGTAAATCCTCTCGAAACTCTACTTCTTTGGGCACTTTATACCCTGCCAGATTATTTTTACAGTAACCTATCACATCGGCTTGGGTAAGGTTAGCATCTTTTTTTACTATATATACCTTTACCCGTTCAGTAGCCTTGGCATCGGGTATGCCTATAGCAGCTACCTCTAACACACCATCGTGCCCTGCCACTACATCTTCTACCTCATTAGGATACACGTTGAACCCTGACACCAAAATCATATCTTTCTTACGGTCTACAATTCTGAAAAAACCATCAGGTTCCATCAAACCAATGTCTCCAGTACGGAACCAGTTATCAGGAAAAAAAGTTTTGGCGGTCTCGTCGGGTCTACCGTGGTATCCACTCATTATCTGAGGACCACGTGCACATATTTCGCCTGGTTCGCCTTGAGCTACTTCGTGACCATCATCGTCTAAAATCTTCAGTTCAGTGCTTGGCAAAGGTAGTCCTATGCAACCAATGCGGGCGTTGCCGTCCAATGGATTACAGCTCAGCACTGGCGAGGTTTCGCTTAAGCCATATCCCTCGGCTACTTGTACACCTGTTGCTTTTTCCCAGCGTTCAGCTACAGGTTTTTGTACTGCCATACCACCGGCTACTACAAACTTGGTATGAGACCAGTCTACCTGGGTAAAACCATCAGTATTTAATAAGCCATTGAAGAGGGTATTTAAACCGGTAAATAAAGTGGGTGGGTTTTGAATCAAGGTTTTGACAAAACCAGGCATATCGCGGGGGTTGGTAATCAGCACACTTTTGGCGCCTACGTGTGCCATCAGCAAACAGTTTACTGTCAAAGCAAACACGTGGTATAAAGGCAAGGCAGTAATCATTACTTCTTTGCCTTCTTCGAGTCCTATAAACCAAGCCTTGTTTTGGGTAAGATTTGCCACTATGTTTCGATGACTAAGGGTAGCTCCTTTAGAAACTCCGGTAGTACCTCCGGTATATTGTAAAAAAGCAGTATCAGTATTTACCAGTTCAGGTTTAGCAAAACTCATACTCTGCCCCTTTCGTAAAGTATCTTTAAAGCGGATCATGCCAGGAATACGAAACGCAGGCACCATTTTTTTGAAATGTTTCACTACAAAGTTAGTAATCAAACCTTTAAAAGTGCCTAGCATGTCGCCTACCTCGGTAACAATCACATTTTTGATTTTAGTTTCGGATAAAGCTGTTTGCAGTTTATCGGCAAAGTTTGCCAAAATAACGACCGTTTCCACTCCAGCATCATTGTATTGGTGCACCATTTCGCGCACAGTATACAAAGGGTTTACATTGACAACAACCAGCCCCGCACGCAAAGCTCCAAATAATGCCACAGGATACTGAAGCAAGTTGGGCATTTGTAAACCTATTCTATCACCTTTTTTTAGCCCCAGACTTTGCAAGTAAGCAGCAAAGTTACGAGAAGCTTGGTCTATTTGTGCATAAGAAAGGTCTACTCCCATATTGGAGTAAGCTGGCTTGTTGGCAAACTTTTGAAAACTCTCTTCAATGATTGCCACTACTGAACTATATTTATCTGGGTCTATTTCTGTTACAATACCCTTTGGGTACTTTTGATGCCAAGGAAAATCCGCCATCGAGTCTAATTTTTCGTTTTTTAAAGATATTATTTTAACGCTTTAAAGATAAGTCTAATTTTTGTGTAAATTCATTATAAAAACAATCATTTTATTTTGTTCACCTCCTTACCTATCTAAATCATTATCCTCCACCTTCTACCATTATATCTTCTCTGAGTTATGACCTACCAACGCCCTGAAATCTGGATCTTGCCAATACACTTTAAAATCAGTGTCTTCGGGAGCATCCCACTTAAATTTGGTATCACAACGAATGGCTTGGCCTAAGTGCTTGAGCATCTCAGTTTTGTTTTGCTGTTGAGCATAGGTACAAGCCTTGTTAAACCACGCACCTCCCATCGAAGGCTCTATACTTAAGGCTTGGTCGTATGCCTGGTGTGACTCTTCATACCGTTTGAGGTAAAACAAAGCTTGCCCTTTGCGAAAGTACAGAGAACCTTCCCAGTTTCGTGCTACTTGTGGGTTTTGCTTATATATCACCAATCCAGCATTGGCAGCAGCAAGCGATTCGGTTTCTTTACCCATCAAATGGAAAACATGTGCCTTGTTCGAAAAAGCTAAAGTATCCTGAGGGTTCAAAGCAATGGCTTTATCAAAACAACGAATTGCCTCTTCACGGTTTTGGAGTCGCCCCAGGGTTACCCCCTGCACATTCCAATAATCGGGTTTGCTGGTATCCAGTGCCAACGCTTTTTTCATATAATGAGACGCACTATCGTAGTTTTCTTCCTGAAAAGCACTACGTCCCATTACCGAGTAATGATAGGCCATAGCTTTTGGGAAAAAACACTCCATTTTCAGTATTGCCTCATTACTCAAAGGCGTGTCGTTAAAATAAACTCTTTCCAGATTTACCAGTTTTTGGAGCTCGTCGGGTATGTCAGTAAAATTATTGTTACTTAGTACCAAGTGTTTCGTTTCAGTAAATAAGCCCACTTCGGGGGGCAATTTATCTAGTTCAAAAGCAGACAATGAAAGCCATTCGGTGTTGTAAACTTCTTGTAAAATGTGCTGAGGTGAAGCAGTGTTATTTTTGAGACAATAGGCTCCTCCTATGTTACCATATTTCAGCATTAGGTTTGCCAACAACGCAGTGTCTAAGTCTTCAATCTCTTTGGTCTCCTCCAAAAACTCCGAAACTTCATGTTCACTGAGGCTCAGTGGATCATCATAGTCCCACAAATTTTGGGTATAATCAAGCAATACCTGGGGTGCATTGGCTCTAAATAACTCATGTGCCTGTTTAGCAATGTCCAAATCATCACAACAAAGACTAATGACATACAAGTAAGTAAGCAATTCGGAAGGTACCCCACCACTAGTGATGAGCTGCAGCGCAAGGCGTAGGTTTTCGTACAACTTACTATCAAGCAGTCTTTTTATCTTTTCAATGTATTGGCTGGTTTCTTCGTTTTTATGTTTCAGGTATTGCTCATTTTCCATCACTTGGTAAGAGATTGGGTTCAATGATAAATATAAGAAAAATACAGGACTGATGGGTGTTTTTAAGGCTACTTAATGGGGTACAAACACCGCCTTAAGGCAGAAAAAAAACGGTAAGATCAAGATAAAAACCGCAGCACCAGTATATTTGTAGTCAAACACGAATTATAATCAATGAAACCTATACACATTCTATTTATTATTGCATTTGGTATTGCTGGGGCATTGTCTTTTTTTGAATTATCAAAACAACCACCTATTCAACATGTTACTGAGGTATTTGGTACTTATACTGATACCAGCAAGTTACCCAAAAACTACAAACTATTTCATGTGAATAAAGATATACTCCCTCATTTGCGTTGGCGTATGTTTGAGGGTTTTTTAGCGGGTTTGATTTATGGATTTTTGATGATGCGTTATCTTTTGTGGGCGATTTACAAAAGAGGAATAAATAAAGGCGTGGATAAATAACATCTTTGTCGTGCATACAGGCTTGCCTAAATTTTAGTATATTAGAACAAGAACCCATCCCGGGTTTTTGTTTTTTCGAGAGACGAATTCTAAGTGTTATTTACCTGCCAATAGTTGCAGGGTAAATGAGCTGGTGATTTTTCACGAAAACCAACAGAATGTACTCCCTTTCTGTTGTTGCTATAGTACTAAACACTATTTACATACATATTATGAGTAATACATCACCAAATACTGACGACTTTATTAACTATCAATCTTTTTTTAGCCCTCAGGATGCTCAACCTTTGTTAGATTTTTTAGCTGAATTTGAGGTACAATATCAGCTCGAAGAAATTCCTGAGTTATTGGGGCAACCCCTCATTGGAGATCACTTAAGGGCTAAATGGTTGTTGCGCATTGCTCGCAGTGATATAGATAATGTCAATGAATTGTTGAGCAAGGCTGCCGAACAAATAAACGATGTACCTAAAACCCATTATTTACATAAATTTACCAATCCAGAGCTACGCGATATTATTAAATCGCCTCAGGAATGGAACCCTCAAGATGTTCACTTTGCCAAATTATTGCTCAAAGATCGGGGGAAACCCTATGAGTAATTTTGTTGGTTAGAAGCTCTGATAGGGGGCAAGATTTAAGCGACAAGCTTCAAGTTGCGCCCTATTCCATAGGTAACTAACAAATTCATAGTATACTTATTTTCAATGGGTTTCCATATTTTTTAAGCGTTTTTATTTTTACATTCTTTGTCAAAATACCTAAACATTGTTTTTTTTTGGCAAAAAATGTATCCCACTCCGTTGTGCTGAGCTAAACGAAGTTAAGAACCGCAGAGTGCTAAAACCTAAATTTTATACATTTAGGTTTTTTATTTGAATCAAATACAATATCAACATGGAGTTCATCAAAGTAAAATCAAAAAACAATCTTTCCACAATTTATCCAGCATTTTATGCTTCATTACATGCCTCTTTTGATGGCATGTGGGACCAAATTACTGGCAATGCCACCCACTGGAGTATTAGCCATCAACACAAGAACATTGGATTTTATGTAATTGATGATGCCAACATCTTGATCAACTTTTTTCTGATAGAAACTGCTCTCCCTTTATTAGAAGAGGTTTTTGCACAACTATTGGCCCAACATAAGGTTAAGTCTGGCATAGTGAGCACCAACGCCCCTGTATTTGTAAGTGCTTGCGCAGATTTTGCCCATACTATTACTCCACACTCATATTTGTTTCAAGATCATAAAAAGCGTGATTTGGTGGCTCCTGCTTTAGCCAATGGAACCAAGCCTGTGTTGAAAGTTGCTCAAACAAGCGACCATCAAGCTGCAGTAAACTTTGGAGTAGTGGCTATAGGAGCAGACAAAACATGGCTAGAAGGCTACTATGCCCTTAGAATACAAAAACAAGAGTTGTTTTTGTGGCAAGCTGGAGAGGAGATTATAGGTGCTTGTGAAGCCCGCAAAAGTGATTCACAACCAGGAATAGGCGACGTGGGTATGGTAGTGGGTATTCCTTATCGCCGCCAAGGTGTAGGGGCTTACCTACTGAATGAAGCAAAAAAGAAATGTTATCAGCAGGGGCTTACCCCGATATGCTCTTGCGAAAAAGAGAATATAGGCTCTCGTCAGTCTATTTACAAAGCAGGTTTTGTGAGTAAGTATCGAGTGTTGAACGTGGAGTTCTGATTTTTTTCAAACTTGTACCCCTACCAGTAAAATATCATCCCGTTGTTCACAGTCTTCCATGTGGTTATCCAGCATTTGTTCTATGTGCGATTTTTGTTGGGGCAATTCCAGAAAAGCCACCTCTGCAAGTATTTGTTTCAGGTAGCGGTTTCCAAACTTCTTGCGGGCTTTATTGTTTTGGTCAGCCAAACCATCAGAACCAATATAAAACATGCTTCCTGAAGGTAGGGTCAGCTGCTGTGTTTCAAAGACAATATTTTCGTTTTGGTATCCGCCAATAGAGCGTCGGGTACCTTCCAGCGTGTTTAGTGTGTGTTTTTTGTTAACCGATACATAAAATAAAGGCCTTTTGGCACCGGCAAAGCTAAGACAAATATCGTGGTTCGATGAGGCCTCTTCCATAACACAGATGGCAACGTCCATGCCACTGTTATTACCCGTTTGTTCCTGCTTAAGACCATTTGTAATATTGACATGCAGGTAGTCAAGAATTTCTGAAGGGTTAAAAACTTTATTTACTTTGATAATGTTATCAAGCAGGGTATTGGCTACCATGCTCATAAATGCCCCCGGAACACCATGTCCGGTACAGTCCACTGCCACCACAAACCTTTTGCCTTCTACCTGCTCTATCCAGTAAAAATCACCCGATACAATATCTTTGGGGCGATAAATAACAAAATAGTCAGGCAAAAATCTGGATACTCTCGCTTGGGAGGGAAACGTAGCTGCTTGAATGTTTTTTGCCACTTTGAGGCTTTGAAAAATTAACTCATTTTTTTTGCCCAGTTCTTTATTTTTAACTTCTATAGCCTCTTGTTGAGCTAAAATTTCTTCTTGCTGTTGGTACAATTCTTCATTTTGAACTGATATTTCATCTTTTTGCAAATGCAACTCACTATTAAGACTTGTGAGTAGAGCATTGGCTTTCTTTTTTGAGCGGTAATACCCAAACAAGATAACAGCAAATACCAGAGTAAAGACGGAAGCCCCGCTCACGGCAACTAGAAAATAAAACTGTTTTTCTTGGGTAGCCTTACTTGCTTTAAGTTTTTTATCTTGTATTTCTTTGTCTTTGAGTAGCAATTCGTTTTCCTGCTGCTTTTTCTCTACCTCGTAGATAGTCTGCAGGTTGGCTATTTCCTTTACCTTTTGCTGATTAAAAATGCTATCTTTCCAGAGTATAAATTGCTCATGAAACTTAAGTGCCTTGCGGGGGTTGTCCTGAGCTTTGTAGAGTTGGTACAATCCCTGTAAGCCTTCCACCACATCCCGGTCTGATTTTATTTTTTTTGCAGTGGCAACGCCTTGCTTCAGGTATTTTTCGGCGAGTATGGTATTCCCCTGCTGTAGGTATATATTACCAAAACGTACTGAGAAATAAGCTTTATAGTACTGCTTGCCGATCATTTCAAATCCGGCAAGGGTTTTTTTAAGCAATGCTATAGCTTTGTCGTATTCATGCTTTTTACCATAGATGAGCCCCACATAGCCCATCGAGAAATATTTGATAAATTGATTGTTGTTTTTACTGCTTATTTCCAGCGCCTTTTGGCTGTATATCAATGCATTGTCGTAGTCCTTTTGGGCGTAATAAACTTCTGTGATGCTTGCCGATATAAGCGCTATTTTGGGAGAATGGTTGAGTTCCCGTGCAAGGGTAAGCCCTTTGAAAAAATGCTTTAATGCCTGAGAGTATTCTGCTTGTTCGTAATATACCATGCCAATGTCATTAAACACCCATGCTATATATGCCTTATCTTGAGTATATTCAACGATTTTCAAAGCTTTGAAGTAATACTCCAGAGCTTTGGTATAATTTGCCTGACTAATATAAGATACCCCAATATTTTTGTAAGCAGAGGCCTCTCCTTTTTTGTATCCTATTTTTTGGGCAAGTTCCAGTGCTTGTTCTGCATATGCTTTTTCCTGCTTTACATCGACTCCATAAAACGCATAAGAGAGCTTGTTGAGTAATGCTACTTTCTGACTATCTGCCTTTACAACCTGTAGTTGTTGGATCAGACTGTCAATCTCCCGACTTTGGGCATTGGTTTGGTCAGGTATCAGACAATAAAATGTCCATAATAGTATTAAACAAGTTTGTTTCATATAGCAGTACATTTAAGACGAACATCATAGATTTACAAAAGTGGAGATGGGTGAAGGCTCAAGCGGATACAACAAGTGCTATATTGCCAGGGATATTTTGTGATAGCTGTGGTTTAAGTTTCGGTGTAGATTACCGAATCATGCGGGTTAGAGTATTTTGTTGAATTATTATCGTAACAATCTGTTAATTAGACATTTAACTATAACACCTATTACTTGTTGTTGCGAACATTTTTTGTTATAACTTTAAAACGAAACATTTGTACTATTGTTCGGTTAACAGAATGCTTTTGCCAATTAAAAAACAAAAAAGAATCTGATTAGCCCCTGGAGTTGTCCAAAGAGGGTAAAGAGTTTCTACATATCAGGTTTTTCAGATTTTGAGTACTCTTTTGGAAACTATTTTTTTAGGCTGGTCAATACAGTGATTTACTTTTTATTCTCTTTGCTTTTTAATATTTTCTTCAAAAACTTTAGGGTGTTTCTGGATACTTTTTTTTCACACTAACAGCTTGTAGTGTCTGGCAGGCGTGGTTATGAAGGAGTAAATCTCAAGACATATTTAAAATTTAATGCAAGAACTCATGTGTATCTTATGTTTACAATGGTGCTGTTGGCATCTTGCAAACCAATAAGGATATTAACGAAAATAAATGTGGCAGTTTTAAAGTATTGACAGGTAACACCTGGAAATGGACGGAGTAATCAATCAACAGCAATTCACTTGATAATTTCAGGTAGCTCATAACCAAGTACCCTCATATCAACCAGATCAAAGAATATGAAGGCTCATCAGACTATAGCTGTGTTGGTACACCTAAAAAAAATAGAGATACACCTGATGGATAATGGATTGGTTGCGTCGGGAGTAAGTTCTCAATCCTCGAAACGACTAAATTTGAGCTTAGAAAACAGCGGAAAAACAAATGATTTGCCGTAAAACCAATAGACCCCATTCAAATGAATGAGGTCTATGTTTTTGTTTATTTTTTCACCGTTTCCAAGGGTGTTGCTACGCTTCTTCTTTCTTAAACAATGAGTCTACAAACTCGTGTTTATTAAAAATCTGCAAATCCTCTATACCTTCGCCTACTCCTATGTACTTTACGGGTACTTTGAACTGATCGGAGATGCCAATGACTACGCCACCTTTGGCAGTGCCATCTAACTTGGTAATGGCAAGGGCAGTTACTTCTGTAGCTTCGGTAAAGGCTTTAGCCTGAGAAATGGCATTTTGTCCTGTGCTCCCATCCAGTACCAGCAATACCTCATGTGGTGCCTCAGGAATTACTTTGCTCATTACCCGCTTGATTTTGCTCAACTCGTTCATCAGTGGTACTTTGGTTTGTAAACGTCCGGCTGTATCTACAATCACCACATCAGCGTTCATCTCTACTCCTTTCTCTACTGCATCAAATGCTACCGATGCTGGGTCTTTGTTCATACCGAGCTCAATCACAGGCACCCCTACTCGCTCGCCCCACACCTTGAGCTGGTCTACTGCTGCTGCTCTAAAGGTATCGGCAGCCCCCAGCACTACTTCTTTTCCCGCCAGTTTAAACTGATTGGCTAGTTTACCAATGGTGGTTGTTTTTCCTACTCCATTTACCCCTACAACCATTATTACATAAGGCTTGGTGTTTTTGGGCAGGTCAAACTCTTCTACATTATCTTGGTTGCTTTCGGCTAAAAGGTCAGCTATTTCATCTTTGAGAATACCGTCAAGTTCATTGGCAAAAAACTTTTCTTTTTTTACTCTCTCCTCTATCCGCTCAATAATTTTAATTGTAGTGTCTACTCCCACATCCGAACTAATCAACACCTCTTCTAAGTCGTCTAGCACTTCATCATCTACTTTCGACTTACCTACTAGCTTTTTACCTAGTTTTGAAAGGAAATTTTTCTTGGTTTTCTCCAAACCCTGATCGAGTTTTTCCTTTTTTTTCTTATTAAAAATACCGAATATTCCCATGGTATAATTTTATTATTAGTTAGTTTGGATTTGCACAAGTAAATCCTATCAAGTAAGAAGCCGAAACAATAAGAAGCAGTACTTGGTGTCAAACTGTCAGTTTTTCACCTAAACGCTGCACAACTTCGCCAAGATAGCGCATAAAAAGATAAAAAAAAAGAAGTTTCACTGGATGAAACTTCTTCAGAATATCTTAAAGATAAGTAAGCATAAAATTACTTTAATGCTTCTTTTGCCTCTCCTACTGGCACCATTTCTTCTTTAAAAGTGTATGCTCCAGTTTTTGCAGACTTCACAGCCTTTACGATTTTCACAAACTTAGCACCTTCTCCGGTTTTAAGCGTTGCTACGGTTTTCTTTGCCATAATTCATTCAAATTTTTTGACTATACAAATTGCCTCTCTCTCAATACAAGGGAGGGTTTAAGTCATTGAAATTACTTAATTTCTTTGTGAACAGTATGCTTTTTTAGAACCGGGTTGTATTTTTTCAACTCTATGCGTTGAGTAGTGTTCTTGCGGTTCTTTGTTGTTATATATCTTGACATACCAGGCATACCGCTTTTTTTGTGTTCGGTACACTCCAAGATAACTTGAATTCTATTTCCTTTCTTCGCCATTATTCCAGTAAATTTCAAATTTGAGCACGCAAATATAAAGTATAAAAGGCATAAAGTCGAGTTTATGTCAGGAAAATTTTTTATGGGTCACGATATCCTATCTATTCATTTGCCATAAAATAATTTACTAAAGCTTTTTGTGCACAGAGGCATACCCAACACCCCCGCCAATCTACCAGGCATGCTTTACGTATTATTTTGCTTTCCATCTTACCTTACCAGTTTTACCTTCACAGGCTGAACTTTCCCGGGTCAATAAATGTTAAGCAATCAACTTATGCTTTTGCATTTAATGTAATTGTATTAGTTTTGTGCGCAACTAATACCAAGTACACATCTCGAACATCGTATTATTTTACCAAAATGAAGATACAAAAAGTTATTTACTGGGTAGCTACAGGCCTATTGTCAGCCCTAGTACTTATGTCGGCAGGAATGTATGTATTCAACTATGAAAACATAAAAGTTGTATTTGCCAACTTAGGCTACCCTACTTACATTATTTACCCATTGGCTGCAGCCAAAGTGCTTGCAGTGGTGGCTATACTCACTAAAAAATCTGCCTGGCTCAAAGAATGGGCTTATGCGGGGCTATTTTTTGATTTTTTACTCGCCGTTGCTGCCCATGTAGCCATCGCAGATGGAGAGCACTATGGGGCTATTGTAGCATTGGTTCTTTTGACAGCGTCGTATTATTTTGATCGAAAAATTTTTAGTAGCTAACACTTCCCTCTACGGGTTTAATAAATCACTAACAATCAACGTAATACAAAACCTTGGAAGTTCATAAAGCAGCCTTTCACTTATTGCTTAGATATGCATCGGCATCTAAGAACTTGAGGTTGTGGTAGCTCATATTATTACATAGTTAGGTTAGAGTTTAGTTATAGATTCGCTAAAAGTCCATAGTCATTGATTATGGGCTTTTTTTATTAGAGGACTTGTTTAAACAAGCTCTTACAGTCAGCAATTAAACCAACTATTATTCAATAGCCAGGGTACTTGTTGTAACATTATCGAGCGAAGTTATGCTTGCTCTATCAACTACGTAGCAATGATAATAATACCAATAGTTTTCACCTTGTCAATTAAAACAGCAACGCCTTGACAATTAGACAAGGCGTTGGTTAAAAAAATTTTGGTTGGAGTTAAAGCATTCAAAGCCAGGTTAGCTAAAACCAGTCAACGGTCAGCAAACTTAACCTTTGAAATACTCTTTGCCATTTACATCAATATAGCCCATTTTTTCGCCTATGTTGACCAAAGCAACACCATTTTCGAAGCTTTGGAAAAACTCTACATCTACTTCATCTAACTGTTGTACATCTGCGGTATATTTTATTGGAATTACCACTTCGCCTTTAGAGTCTATAAAACCATACAAGGCACCTTGACGTATGTACGCGCGCCCATTTTGAAAAGAGCCTACATAATCGTACTTAAATGGTATGGCTTCATTGCCATCTTTGTCCATAAACCCCCACTTTTCACCTTTTTTTAAAGCTACCAAGCCCTCGCTAAACTCTTGTGCATCGTCATAGGTAGGCTTTACAATCACTTGTCCGGCTTCATTGATAAACCCGTAGCGTTCTTCTTCCATAATAATAGCCCTGCCCTCGAAAAAGCCATAAGCTTGCTCAAAGTCAAAGTCTATCAACAGTTTACCCTCTGGACTTATGTAGCCATAGGCTGGTCCGTCTTCAAACATTTGAGCTACTGCAATCAAGTGAGTTTGATTGCCCACATCCAAATCATCATAGTCAAGCGGCACCATCTGTTGCGTTTTTAGGTCAATGATTTCGTATTGTTCATCGCGCGCCAAAAATGCCAGGTTGTTTTGTACCTCTATGATAAAATTGTCGCCCAACTCTACTACTTCGTTGCCTTGTGCGTCAATCACCCCATGTTGTTCATCTATTTCTACTTCAGCAAACCCGTTTTTAAACAACCCAGCATAATCATATATGCAAGGAATCACGAGGTTGTTTTGAGTATTTACATAGCCATACTTGTCGTCAGACATGACCGCTGCCAGTCCATCTGTAAAATTGGCAACATCCTCGTAATCAGCCGGAACCACTAGTTTGCCAGTGGTATCGATAAAACCAATCAAGCCATCGAGCATAACAGCTGCCAGTCCTTCCTGAAAAGGGTGCACTTCTTCAAAAGTACATGGAATAATTACATTGCCCTGTGGGTCAGCAAATCCCCATTTCTCGCCATCACGATAAGGTATCAGTTGTGGGTTCATTCAGATATATTTTTAACTTTCTTGTTTAAGGTGTAATCATAGAAAAGTATGCACTGCTTTGCAAGAGCAAACTTGTTTTTTATCAGGTTTTGGCAAAATCATTTTCTTTAGAGTACTTTTAAGCACCAGAACTTATCTTGAGGTATTCACCTTTGAGTCAAAGCAAATGCTTTTGATTAAACTCATCCTGGATTGTTCCTCCAGAAGGTACCTCAAGGCAAGTTTACTAATCAAAAAATGCCTCTTATGCCTAAGTTTGAGAAAATCAGTGCGGCTTTGCTGCTCGTCTTTGCTTTACTTGTACGGTTTCCACTAGATTACTTTTTGTTTGACATTGTCCATTCGTTTGCTATTCAAATAGTTGTGCTATACTTATGTGTAGCTATACTGAGTTTTATTTGGCAAAAGAAGTGGTTGCTCACCAGTAGTCTATTAAGTAGTGTACTCATGAGTACATTGTTTATTCAATGGTTTTGGCAGTCGCACCCTGACCCAAAAAACGTGAAAGGTACTGCTTTTAAGGTTGCCCATTTCAATGTGTGGAAAAGAAATACTCAGCACCAAAAAGTGATTACAGTAGCCAAAAACACCGAAGCTGATATCATTTCTTTTGAGGAGGTAAACAATCGTTGGTGGCAAGCACTTAAAAAAGGCTTGGGAAACACCTACCCGCACCAATATGTGGTCACCCGTGACGATAATTTTGGCATTGCCATGTTTTCTAAATTTGAGATGCAAAACACTCAAGCCAAGTATTTTAGTGACCTGCCCAGTATTACCACCACTATCAGCATGCCTTTTGGTCAATTGCATTGGGTGTCGTCGCATGTGTTGCCCCCAAAAAGCAATGATTGGTATCAGCGTCGTAACAGTGACTTGGTAAAAATTGCGGTGTATATGAAAGGCAAAAAAGGATATAAACTTGCAGTAGGCGATTACAATGTTGTGAGTTGGTCACCTGTGATTCAACGTTTTAAAAAAACTGCCAATTTACTGGACAGTCGTCGTGAGTTTAGCCCATCTTATCCGGCCTGGAGCTGGTTATTGGGGGTGCCGATCGATCATATTTTTCATTCGCCCAATATTCAATGTCTTAGCTTTGGCACTACCGAAACTACCCCATCCGACCACTGGGGCATTGTGGGGCAATACAAGGCTATTTTAATTACGAATTACGAATGAATCAATTACGAACCAACCAGAGGGAGCTCTGCAAAGCTAATTACGAATGAGTGAGCTCGTATATTTGTAAAAAAAATAAAGGTCTATGAAAAGTACAAAAAGATGAGTATTTTTTAAAAGGTATTAGCAGGGAATACACGAGCATTTCGAGCTTTCAACATCTTATCGATGATTCTCTGGCAGAGGTTTCGCCGGTATTCCTTGCAATTTTCTTCGTATCTCAACAGTACCCAAAGCTATAGCAAGGCTATAAGCTTCTATACACGAGCGTAGATGATGGGGAAATTCGCTAATATCCAATTACTAAATAATTAGCTTCAAAATACTTCAATGATGACTCAACACAAAGTTTTGACCCAAAATGTAGGCATTGATATAGCAAAAGACAGTTTTGTAGCCTGTATTAGTTCTTTATCGTTTGATCGCGATATTAAAGTAGTATCAGTTCAGGATTTTAAGAATAATACAGAAGGTTTTATCACTTTTTCTGATTGGATTCATCAACATGCCGTAGCAGACTCTGGTTTATGCTTTACTATGGAGGCTACTGGGGTTTATTATGAGCAATTAGCTCATTACTTATTTGTAGAGAACCACGAATTATCAGTTGTTCAACCCACGCAGGCAAGTAACTATAAAAAAAGTGAATCACAGTCCTCTAAAACTGATAAGCTGGATGCTAAGTCTTTGGCACGTATGGGTTTAGAGCGTAAACTAGAGCCTTGGAAGCCAACCTCAGAGTATTATATGCTGCTTCGAGACTTAACTAGAGAGCGTAGTACTTTGAAGAAAGACCAGACTCGTCTTAAAAACCAGCTTCACGCACTCCTTTGCACCCTGTGCGCAAAGACTTGATAGAAGAACGATTGGGTTTGATCAAGTCCCAACTTAAGATCTTAGAAAAAGAAATTAAGAATCATTTGACTAAGGAATCCAAAGGGTACCAAGATGTGAGTCAGAAAATAGAGAATGTCCTGTCTATCCCAGGGGTTGGTCACACTGTAGTCGCTACGGTATTAGCAGAAACTGATGGTTTTGCCAAAACACATAGTGTTCGCCAGCTGATTTCCTACGCAGCATTAAGCATTGACCATTCAGAGTCAGGAGAAATGAAAGGGAAAAGTAAGATGAAAAAAAAGGGTAACAAACATATTAAAGGGGTGTTGTTTTGCCCTGCATTGAGTACAATTAGGGTTTCTGAGGAGATTAGAGCTTTTTATGATAGAGTAGCCGAAGGAAGGAACGGCAGAGCCGCAGCTCTAGCTGTATGTCGTAAAGTACTTACGCTCATATATACATTATGGAAGAATAATACTTCTTATGACCCTAATTATATAAAAAAAGGGGCGACGAGCTGCCCCTCCTAAAATCTAA
The DNA here is from genome assembly GCF_000169175.1 of Microscilla marina ATCC 23134. Taxonomy (NCBI): domain Bacteria; kingdom Pseudomonadati; phylum Bacteroidota; class Cytophagia; order Cytophagales; family Microscillaceae; genus Microscilla; species Microscilla marina. Next base: position 45,939 of record NZ_AAWS01000014.1, on the reverse strand, counting down.
AAAAAATTATAGTCAAATACTTGGCTTTGTACACAGTACCTCTGCTTTAGCTAATTACGAATGAATCAATTACGAATTTGAGAATTACGAATTACGAATGGGCGCGAAGCGAAGCCAATGACGAATGGGTCAATTACGAACCGACCAGAGGGAGCTCTGCCTTTGGCTAATTACGAATGGGTGCGAAGCGATGCTAAAAATCATCGTATGCAGACTGAATTAAAAACATGTCAATTACGGATGAGGAGAGGCAAACCAAGACAATTCAACCTTAAAAAACATTCCCCTGCTTTGGTCTTAGTGAAGCGAGACCAAAGCACGCCAACACTCGAAACATCATACACAAGTTGTTTGTGACGTTTTCGGTCGGCATTGTTCAGGTCACCCTTCGGTAAGACCTTCACAGGAAGTTGTTTATTGGCAGGGGCAAGCTAAGACAATTCAACCCTAAAAACATTCCCCTGCTTTGGTCTTAGTGAAGCGAGACCAAAGCACGCCAACACTCGAAACTATTTTAATTACGAACAGGTCAATTACGAATTGTTTAATTAGGAATTACGAATGAGTGAGCTCTGCTTTAGTTAATGGGCGCAAAACGAAGCTAAAAAATGATGGTCTACTGACTCCCGACTCCGGATTAAACCTTTTAGTATTAAACATTTGAATTTCAATGTTTTAACTGTGTTTTTTCTTGCAAAACGCGGGCGTTTTTACTATATTTGTTCATACTTTCATGGTGAAAGTAAGCCCAAGAGGATTGTTTTGACAGACCTCCCTCAAGGGCTTTTTGTCACATAAAAATATATAACAGTATGCAATTTACTGAATTAAACGCAGAGGCACAAAGCATTACCATTCCTGAATCAATTGTAAACATATTTGCCCAAAGTGTACGCGCCAACTTAGAAGCATTGGCACTTGACGCAGATATGCCTTTAACACTGTTCGAAAACCAAGAGTACGAACAGGTAAAAACTTATTTACAGGCAAGTATTCTTCAAATGCAATATTTGCTCAACAATGTAGAGTTGCTGGATGCCTTGCACCAAAAATAAATATAAAAGCCTGATGCTGATGTACAATGCATCAGCATCGGGCTTTTCACTTTCTTTGTTTACAGACTATCTTCCCGTGTTTAACCGTTGTTGCTCAAACGCAGTCAATTTTTTGATTGCTTCACGAGCACTAACAACATTATGCGGTACAAACTTTAAATTTTTGCCTATTACTTTACCTATGCGTACCTCCTCAGATGCCAACAATACTCGCTTTTTTGTAATCAATCACAATCAGGGTAGCTTTTTCGCCTTTGGGCAAACGTCTAAAGTATAACTTTCCCTGATAATATTGATAACCTGCCACCACACTACGGCGTTGGTGTAGCAAAAGATAATATCGGGTGTTTCTGAAAGAATGATGGGGTGCTACCTGTACTTTTACCATGGCGCTGTTAGATACGCCTACAAAAGCATCACAGTTAACCCAATCCAAACGATTGGTACTCATAACGTAGGCTTTGTTCCCCTTTTCATTTGCTTGATTTACACTTGCCATCATTAAACGGTTGGCTGCGGTAGCTTTCTTGGTTTCCTTATTTTTAAGTAGGCGTAACCTACGGCTAAACAAACGTCGTAACCAACATATTCTGGGTCTGTTGATGCAAAGTAATGAACCACCACGTACCCATCCTCTATTGTTGCGTTGCCAGTTGATCAACCCTTCATTGCCTCGTTTGCCATTAAAAGCGGTCATACCTTTTTTTAGACTATTTGTCGGAAAAGACAATAGTACATTTTGCCCTCTTTTCAACCGGAGTGCTTTGCCTGCCTGTGTAGCGCGTATTTGTAACATTCCTCCCGTCTCTAGCAGTCGTCTGCCCGAAGTAGTAGTAAGGTCGGCAAACACCATATCGGCATAAGTGTAATATTCGCGTAGGGTAATGGTGATAGGTTTTGCAGTTTGCCCGCGTGGGATGTAAAACGATTGAGCATAAAAAAGCATTCGAGTGCCTTTTTTGCCCACCAATATAGTGTCGAGGCTGTTGTCAATCACAAAAGTTTGGGCGGTTTGCCTTACACTATCAAAAAACACTTGGATATTATGTTCTGATGGTTTGGTGGGAGGCCTTTTGCTTGCTATTGGTTTGCTGCGTGTTTGCCAACGCAACACTATTTCAACCCTTCGGTTGCGACGATGCTCGTCTTCGTTATTTGCCGGGCGTTCGCCCAACACTTTTACTGTTACTTTATCGGCACCAACACCCTGAGCAATCAGATAAGTTTTAACTGCCAAGGCTCGTTTATTTGCCAGTTGATGATTAGCGGCTACATTACCCACCGAATCGGCAAGCCCGGTAAGTGTTACCTCATAATCGAGCACTTGCTTGCGATAAAGACGCGCAAATGTTTGATCAAGCTTTTGCTTGGCTTTGGCGCTTAACTCACTTTGCTTGTAGGCAAAATAAACTGAAGAGGTACGGACAGGGGAGGTTTGGGCAAATGATAAAGTGATGCCCATCCACCAACTTATCATCAGAGAGTAAAAAAAATTGTTCATCATAGTATGATCCTTTTGTGTTGTTGATAGTAGTATTGCTGGTTAGAAGCTCCAGCAGGGTTCTAGGGGCTAGTGCACTGGAAACTAAATTCCTACCATATTAGCTTCGCAGAGCTCGCCACAGCATAGCTGTAGGCTCGGTTCTTCGGAGTCTTTAGCCCGCTGACTTTACTTCAAAAAGTTTGCGTAGCTCCGGTTCCGATATACATCGGAATTGTAAACTAACTCTGTGCACTTTTTGAAGTGCGTCAGCAAACAAAATACCCTCGAATAAATAGCGCATTTATTTAATCCCCAGTGCACTAGGTGTTAGGCTCTAGGTAAACCCTACTCCGTTGAACTCATCACAGCAAATTGCTGTAGATTTGGTTCACAGGTAGTTACACGTTTTCTATCACATTGATTTTTAGCGATTTGTAAAAACCTTAGCTAGAAGCATAGGTAAATATATACAGGAATCGAAAATAAAAAATGGAGATTTGAGGTGGTGCCAGGGTGGGTAGAAGCGGTAAATTCTAAATTATTTTTTCATTTAAATATTGCTTTATTTTTAATGCTTTTGAAGCAAACATTTGGTCAATGCAAATAGCCCTGCTTTGCCTATTGCCTCCTCTACTTTATTCTTTTTTTTCAATTAGATTTTATTCTTGAGTTTTTAAACATGTTTTTCATTCAAAAACCTTCTTTATAAGCTCTAAAAGACCATTACTCAGCAAATGAGCACCCCGCATTTAAGATATTTTTCAAAGTAAATTCCTGCCTTTGGTTTGGTTGGTTAGGCGTTGTTTTACCCCTACTTTTGTATCACATTACTACTAAAAACAACACCCCATAACACTCATGAAAAGAACACTATTATCTACCACATTTGCTTTGAGTTGCATGTTGGCTTCATGTGGAGAAGTTTACCAAGGAGCAAACACCCTAAAAGGTGAAGCTCAGGTAATGACGGCAAGTATGAGCACCACCACCAATATATTGCACAAACGTCCCAATTTTGACGGTTTTGCGGTGTTTGATTTAAGCAATGCAGGATTTGCGGCAACCATTATGGCACCTAAAAACGCCAGGGTGATTCCACATAAAACCAATTTGGGGGTTACAATATATGGAGGCAAGTATTTTAAAATGCAACTCAACAAAATACAAGGAACAGCCCAAGAAAACACTCAGGCAATCAGGGCATTGGCTACAGACAAGGATTTGAACCCTTCGTTTGCCAAGCTTGAAGTTGACGGAGCAACCGGATACCTGAAAGCCGATAAAAACGGCGCATTATCTTTTGTGCATTGTGTAGGTACCAACGGCGAAACTGTAGTCATCAGTAGTGGCATGCCTTATCGGTTGTCACCTGATAAATTTACGGCTTATACTCGCCAAGACGTGCAACTGATGTGGAAGTCTGCTAAAACATTTAAACTAAAATAAAATGTGCTAAACCTAACTACTAACCACTAGCCCAGCTATTTTGCTATCCGGGTCTTTTTCGATAAGTGGTCAAACTTTTTTTATTATTCAAGATAGAGCAAAATACCATCAGGCAATACAAAACCTATTTTTCAAACACTGATTATTTATGAACACCTATTAAGCGAGTTTTAAATAAGTGATCGAACATTTTTAATCTGACAAAACCTAACTAATCAAACGAATCACCAATACAGATTCATTTGCTATCCGAGTCTTACGAATAAGTGATTAAATCCAAAAAGCTTGTCTAACAACTTAGACAAGCTTTTTTTTAGCTTCATAAATCAAGCTTGTAATATGCCTCTTCTACCCCCTGGCTCAGTGCTACTTTATCAAGTACAAAACCCTGTTTGGTGAGCACCTTGACCGATGCCTTATTTTCGGGTTTTACTATGCCTACCAAAGTTTTTATTTGAGGTAAAGCACGACAATGCGCCATTAAGCAAAGGAGCATTTCGGTAGCATAACCTTGTCCCCAATTGTCAGGCATCATACCATAACCTACTTCAACGGTGTTGTTATCATTGAAATAAGCTAGTTTGGCGATGCCAATATTTTTGTTGGTTTCACGGTGTTTTACTACATATAAGCCCATTTCGGGGTTTGCCAGGTTACTTTCTATAGCTTTGGCAAAACGTTCGTTTGCCTGAGCCTTGGTCAAGCCTTTGCCCGTAATGTATTTCATTACCTTGTCGTTGGTATACCAGGCCATATAACCTTCGCGCTCGGCTTCGGTCACTGGAATATACAGGAGTCTTTCGGAAGTTAAATTCATGGGGGTTTTATGGTAAGTTTACAATCAAACAAGAGCACAAATCTACCATTTGCCCAGCTTTGTGCAAGCAAAATAGGGTATACTGCTATGAGTACAGGACAACACATCAAAGAGTGCAAAGAAAGCGCTAAAAAACCACTGTAAACGCCGTTCCCTGCCCTATTACTGAGTGACAAGACAGACTGCCTTTGTGCATACGCATTATTTGACGACACAAGCTTAGCCCAATGCCTGAGCCCTCAGGTTTGGTAGTAAAAAAAGGTACAAATATTTTGTCTAATTGATCGGCAGCAATGCCAGGTCCATTGTCTTTGAGTTTTAGCCAGGTTTTGCCTTCGGGCGAAAGCCCCACCTGTAGGGTAATGCAAGGGTTGGGTTGATTTTCGAGGGCTTCTATGGCATTCTTGATCAAATTGAGCAGTACTTGTTCTATCAATTGTACATCAGCAAGAATATACACTTCAGGGTCGGGCAAGTCAATCAACAAAGGAATTTGGGCTTCTTCCAAACGGGGCTGCATCAAACTACGCAAACGTGCCACCAAAGCAGACAACGATAATTGGGCAAACTGCGGAGGAGGTATTCGGGTGAGATTTTTATAGGTTTCGGTAAAATTGACCAATCCTTTGCTACGGTTTCTGATGGCATCGAGCCCCAAACGAACGTCCTCCAGGGTTTTGGCACTCAAGGTGTCTGTACTTTGCAATGATTGGGCAAGTATCAGGTGTAAAGTATCGCTCAGGGAAGTAATAGGCACCACCGAGTTCATTATTTCGTGAGTCAACACCTTGATTAGTTTTTGCCAGGCGTCTAGCTCTTGTTCATCCAGTGCCCCTTGAATGTCTTGTGCAGATATTAGCTTAAAATATTTGCCCTTGAGGTTAAACTCGGTGGCTTGTATGGCAAGCTGAAGCAGGTCATTTTCCCGCCTTATTTTTATTACTTTACGTTCGCCTGCCTTGGTCTGTTGGATAGCCTCGCATAATGTCTTCTGTACTCGTTTGAGGTCATCTACTTGACGCAACAAAGCTTGAGGTTGTTGCAGTATTTGCCGAAAGGCATTGTTTAGCAAATGAACTTTACCGTGTCGGTCAAAACTGATAATGCCTACATTGAGGTGCTCTACCAACATTTGTTGATGCAAAAAAAGCACTTCGCGTTCGGCGTTGAGCTCCAAAAACTTTTGATTGATCGCATTGAACGACTTATACAAGTGTGCCTGACTCTTGCCTTGGTACCCTGCCGAAAAACGGGTGGTAAAGTCGTTGTGCAGCAAGGCAAGTAAAAAGCTGCCCAAATCGCGGTTGGTCTTGTCTACATACCACAAAAACTCGGCACTAGCCAACACCAAAAATGCCATAATGTATATACTGCGAAGTTGCCTACCCAATACTACCCAAGTGTACATCAGTAGTCCCATAAGCGCCAACAGTAGTATAAAGCGAAGTAGTATATTTAATTTTATGTTTTTCAATAGTACAGTTTTTTAGGTGGCTTGATTTAGCTTCGAAAATCACTAGAATTGAGCATTAAAAAAACAGACGCGTGAGCCATCTGCGACAGGCTAAAGCTAAAAGCTAATGGCTTTGTTAAAGAACCGAACGTAGTGAGCTCAACGCAGTTAAACAGCATTGAACACGCGGCTATCAACTATTTTATAACCCATACTTCTCCATTCTGCGGTACATCGACCCACGGGTAAGCCCCAACTCTTTGGCAGCGTGGCTTACATTGCCTTTATGTTTGACCAAGGCATTTTTGATCGCCCATTTTTCGAGGTCTTCCAGATTGTAGTTTTCCACTTTTCGTTCTTCTTCTACGTCATCGGTCAAAAACTGAAAATCACTGGATTTGAGGTGTACCCCATCGCTTAAAATCACGGCACGCTCCAGGGCATGTTGTAGCTCGCGCACATTGCCTGGCCACTGGTATTTTTGCAGTTTTTTTACCACATACTCGGGAACTCTTAATTCGGGTTTTTGGTATTTTTTGCAATATATTTTCAGAAAATGTTCAGCAAGCAAAGGGATGTCTTCGTTGCGTTCACGCAGGGCGGGCAGTTGCACAGCAATGGTGTTGATCCGGTACAACAAGTCTTGCCTGAAAGTACCCTCTTTTACCATTTTGGTCAGGTTCATATTAGTCGCACATACCAGGCGTATGTCTATAGCAATGGGTTGGTTGCTACCCACCCTTACTACTTGGCGGTTTTGCAACACCGCCAACAGTTTTGCCTGCAAAGGCAGCGAAAGATTGCCAATTTCATCTAAAAACAATGTCCCACCCGACGCCGCTTCAAAGCGCCCTACCCGATCTTCTTTAGCATCGGTAAAAGCTCCTTTCTTGTGCCCAAAAAGTTCGCTCTCAAACAAAGTCTCAGACACTGCCCCCAGGTCTACACTAATAAACACCTCGCCAGCCCTCGCCGAGCTACGATGTACTGCCCTGGCAATAAGCTCCTTACCTGTACCATTTTCACCTAAGATCAAGACATTGGCATCGGTTTGGGCTACTTTTTCTACGGTTTGAAAAACCTCTTGCATGATTGCGGAGCGCCCTATCATGTTGGCGTACTGATGATCCATTGCCGAACTCAAAATATCTTTTTGCGAGCGCAGATGTTTCACCGCTTTTTTAGATTGACTCAGTTGACAGCCCGCAGTGACTGTAGACAGCAGTTTTTCGTTTTGAAACGGTTTGACCACAAAGTCTACGGCTCCGTCTTTGATCGCTTGCACGGCCATGTCTACCGCTCCATAGGCAGTCATCAATATTACGCTGGTGTTAGGATCTAATTCTATGATTTTCTCCAGCCATTTGATCCCTGCTTTACCCGATGTTTCGCCAGGGCTAAAGTTCATGTCCAACAAAACCACATCAAATACTTGTTGGGCAAATGCTTCTGGAATGAGTTTGGGCGAATTGAGCACTTCTACTTTTTTGAAGTATTGCTCCAGCAACATTCTCAACGACAATGTTACATATTGGTCATCGTCTACTACCAGTATTTTCCCTGTTTGTTTAGCCATGGTGGTTTTTGTTTTTGGGTAATGCCATACAAGACCCAAACCATTTATTGCAATTGGTTCAGTGTCAAACACTTGCCAAAAATACACAAAAACCTTTCACTTTCATAAGTGCCCAGCTTTGAAACAAAAAATGTCCACTGGTGGGCAGTTTAAAAATCACATGAGGTAAAGAAATGGCTTCAAGTCACTGCCTTTCAGTATATTAACGCTACGGCACAGAACTTGAAAGCGCAGTTCCAAAACTTGTGCATAAAGGATTAAACACTAAAAAAACAAACACGTGAGCCACCTGCGACAGGCAAAAGCTAAAGGCTTGAGGCTGTAGAAGCTATGAACCATTATACCATATAACCCCATTGAAACTATGTTTATAAGTTATTTGAAAACCGCCCTGCGCAATCTTTGGCGCAATAAACTACACTCAGCCATCAACCTGCTAGGGCTTACACTGGGCATTAGTTGTAGTTTTATTTTATGGCTTTATATCCAAGACGAGCTGAAGTATGACACTACCTTTCCTAAAGCCCAACGCATTTACCGGGTAGTAGAACGCAACCAAACAGCCAATCAAACGACTCGTTGGTTGGCGTATACCAGCAGCGCATTGGCAAAGCCAGCTCAAAGCAGTTTTCCAGAAATAGAAGAAGTAGTACAGTTTGTAGCGGGTGGACAGGCAGTGATTAAAATTGGGAACCAAACCTTCAATGACCGTTTGTTTCAGATTGCCACGCCCAATGTATTAAAAGTATTTGACTTGGAAATGCTGGCGGGCAATGCCCAAACTGCGCTTACCAAACCCCATTTGGTGGTATTGACCAAATCAGCGGCTTTGCGTTTGTTTGGCACCGTCAACGCTGTAGGTAAAACAATGGAATTTAACCGCTTTAAGAAAAAAATCACTGTAAGCGGAGTGATTAAAGACTTGCCTCAAAATACCCACGTGCGCTTTTCTATGTTGTTTTCGCTGCCCTTAAACCAGCCTCGCTGGAGAAAGTATTTGAAACAATGGCAAAACCGGGCAGCCATTACTTACATGTTGCTAAAGCCTCATACCAACGTCCAAACATTGTCACAAAAGCTCTCGACTTTGGCTATTGCCAAAGGAGGCAACTCCTGGAAAACCCGTTCTTTGTTTCTTCAGCCACTTACTGAAGTGCATTTTAACTCGACCCACATCGAGGTAGGGTTTGCGACGACCAACAAAGGTAACATTTTTTATGTGTATGCTTTTACGGCAGTTGCCCTGTTTGTACTTATCATTGCCAGTATCAACTACATCAATCTTACCACGGCTAAGTCGGTGTATCGAGCCAAAGAAATAGGCGTACGCAAAGTAATGGGGGCATACCGCCAACAGTTAATCGTGCAGTTTTTGATTGAGTCGAGCATCGTTGCTTTGCTGGCTTTTATTATGTCGGTAGGGGTTATCGAAGCCATCTTGCCTTATTTTAATGAACTTGCCCACAAAAATTTTGAGATTGGCTGGCACAGTGCCGCAGCATCGCTGGGGCAACTATTTCTGATTACCCTGGCTGTAGGTTTGCTGGCAGGCATTTATCCTGCCCTGATACTTTCTGGCTATCAACCAGTATATGTACTTAAGTCTCAGGTAAAAACATCTCCCAGAGGTTTGTTACTGCGCAAGGTTTTAGTGGTAGGGCAGTTTGCCTTGTCTATGTTGATGGTAATCGCCACCTTGATTGTACATAAACAACTCGACTATGTTCAAAATAAAAAAATGGGCTTTAACAAAGAGCAGTTAATGGTAATAGACATCAATAGCGCCAAAACCCGTCAAAGCTTTAGGGCAATCAAGCAAGAGTTGCTTAAGCACCCTACCATACAAAAAGTATCGGCTACTTCCAGGGTGCCGGGCGACTGGAAAGAAATTACGCTGTTACCTGTGCTGGGCAAAGGGCAAACAGTCAATGAAGCACAACAATCGTTTTTGGTGGGCGCAGATCAAGATTTTCTGTCTACTTTTGATATTCAATTGGTGGCAGGAGCCAATTTTGGGGGCAATGACAAAACCGACTCAAGCAAGGTGTTGATTAACCAACTTGCCGCCAAACAGTTTAAACTGGGGGTGGGAGATTATGTAAGATCGGCAGATACTAGTCGTAGGTTTAAGGCAAAAGTCATAGGCATTGTCAAGGATTTTCACTTACAATCATTGCATAACAAAATGGCTCCTTTGATCATAGCGCATTGGAATAATCCAGTAAGACGTTTAGACTATTTTTCGATAAAAGTACACAGTCAGGATATGGCTCAAGTAGTGGCTTATGCCAAAAAAGTAAATGATAAATTTGATGCTGACACCCCACTGGAATATCATTTTTTGGATGAGCAAATGAAGCATTTTTATCATAAGGAAGCACTCACCGGACAAATTTTCAACATTGCCGCCATTATTACCATACTCATTGCCAGCATGGGATTGTTTGGGCTTGCCACTTTTACAGTACAAAAACGCAGTAAAGAAATAGCCATACGGAAGGTTTTGGGGGCTTCTTCAGCACAACTGTTTGCCTTATTGGTCAAAGGCTATATCAAACAAATTTTACTGTCTTTTGTGGTGGCTTTTCCTGTAGGGTATTATGTAATGCGTCACTGGCTCGATGGTTTTGCCTATCGCACTTCGATAGGACTCATGGTATTTGTATGGGCAGGAAGCATCGCTTTGCTTATTACATTATTTACTATAGGTTATCAAACCCTTGCTGCTACACAAAATAATCCAGTAAGATCGTTGAGGAACGAGTAGTTGACCTAAAAACCATCAATTACCTACGCTTATCGTTGGCTCGTGATTCCTTTCTTTTTTTTAGCACCCCATGACTTGTATAGTGATTGGGTGTTTTTCTTATTGTAAACTTTTTTCACAAATCATTGCCTACCTTCTTTATTTAGTCCTACTATTTTAACCAAAACAACAAAAGAAGCTGGTTCGACACATTTTTGTAACATCAAATTGTTAGTTTTAAAAAAAAGTAACATCTTTAAGTAGTTGATGTGTATAGTTTTTGGCTTTACCAAGTACTTAATAATTCTGCAGAAACCACCTTATCACCAACATTCTTAACAAATAGCTTTCTGGAGTTTCATTACTTTTGTATTCTTATTCAGGCAGGATTATGTGTTTATACTATCACTTCAAACAAACTATAGCCAACTAAATATGATAAACATTCTAGAGTTTTTACAGACAGGGGTCATTCAGGAAGTAATCGTAGGCATGTCTAAAGATGTTGTGTTCAATATTATTTCTGACATAGATGATGAAATTCTGATGGATTTGCCTAACTATCACGCTTATTTATACGAGGGTATAGAGCTTATTTTCTATGAAAATGTACTGGAGACAGTCAACTTTAAAATGGAAAACAAGCCTAGTGTACAGATGGAATGGGAACGAAAAAAGCTCATGTTCAGTTATGATACCTCTATTTATGACGCTACTGATGCGTTGAACAAGGCAGGTATTATCTGGGAGTTTTACCAACCTTTTTGTATACAAAAACAAATTGCTATAATGACCGAAGGTGAAGTATTGTTGTTTTTTTCGTTTGGTGCCGAAGGTAAAATGGAAAAAATTCAACGTAGGGTAGACGCTTCGCTTACGGCAAGCCTCAAAAGTAGGTTGAGGACAACACAATTGAAAAAAAGCAAATCATAATGCTTATGTTTTCAGCCTTATTCCAGGTGATTTTTCTCCAACAACCAATGCCATTGAATGAAGGTTTTAATAAGGGGCTTAGCGCTACAAACTTGCAAGACTTCTCTGGCTAATCACCATCAATATATTTTGCTTAGTAAAACTTTCAAAATAACCTACATTCAGAGAACAACACCTTAGGCAGGAAGACTTCTTCAAAAGCTGAGTGAACTCTATGAAGCTAATTTTTCCATAGCTTTGGTTCCGATGAATTAGAATTGCCAACTTTATAAAGGTTTTTTCGCTCGTTCGCCCACTGTTTTGTTCTACTGGACTACTTTATTTTTTACGTTTTACTTAACGAACTACTTTTATTATTTATAGATTGCAATGGGTAAGCATGAGTTATCCTTTATTTTTTGCAGGACTTTAGTCCCCAGTATTTTAGCGCCCCTAATGGAATAGTTCATCATACAATACTTCTCAAACAGAAAAAATTAAACAAGCTATAAAATTATAAATAGCATGACCAATATTTTCGAATTTCTGAAAACCGGGTTTATATATGGAACCACAGTGGGTATGTCGCGTAAAGAGGTACTTAATATTCTAAAAACTTTTGACGACGCCGGATCATTGAATCAACCTGACTTGTTTTCGCATGTGTTCAAAGACACGGAGTTTGTTTTTTATGAAGATGAGCTCCAACTCATTAACTTTGACCTGGACAAGGGTGCTCAAGTATACCTGGAAACAGAGGATCATCAACAGATTGTTTTTACTCCACAAACTTCTCTCTATAGTTTTTGCGAAACACTGGACGCACAGGAAATTGCCTGGGAGTTTTATCAGTCGCTCACCGGAATGAAACAAATCACGTTGATGACCGAAGGCGAAACGCTGGCGTTTTTCTCGTTTGAAGATGAAATACCAAAATTAGAGAAAATACAGTTGGTGCTGGCGGCCACATTACCTCCTAATATTCAGGAGCGCCTGATTAATATTGTCATGAGATAACAATACTACTACATTGAAAATATTTGTGATTGGTGGAGGAGCCGCAGGCTTTTTTGCTGCTATTTCTGCTGCCCAACACCACCCCGAAAGTAGGGTTACCCTACTGGAAAAAAGTACTAAACTACTCGCTAAAGTCAAAGTATCAGGAGGAGGGCGTTGCAACGTGACCCACGCTTGTTTTGACCGAAAAGCTTTGCTCAAAAACTACCCACGTGGCCAAAAGGTGTTGCGGCAAGTGTTGGCACAATGGATGCCACAAAACACCGTAGAATGGTTTGAAAACAAAGGAGTCCCGCTCAAAACCGAAACCGATGGGCGAATGTTTCCAACATCTGACGATTCACAAAGTATCATTGATTGCCTCATGCTTGCTGCCCAAAAACTCAAAGTAGAGATACACACACAGACCGAAGTAACCGAACTCAAGGCAAACAATGACGGCACTTTTTTGTTACACATAAAAAACAAAGCCATCGAAAAAGCTGATCGGGTGATTGTAACTACCGGAGGCAGCCCTAAACTGACGGGTCTCAACTGGTTGGCCTCGCTCAACCTTGATTTGGTGCCACCCGTTCCTTCACTGTTTACATTTAACCTGCCCAAAGAGGACATTACACAACTGCCCGGCATTGCGGTGCCCAAAGTGCAGGTAAAAATACCAGGTACCAAGTTGCAAGAAGAAGGCTCGCTCTTGGTAACTCACTGGGGAATCAGTGCTTTTGCTGTACTACGTTTATCGGCGTGGGGGGCACGTGTTCTACACGATTTACAATACCAATGCCCAGTCATTGTCAATTGGTTGCCCGAAATCAATGAAGAGGCATTGCGTAACCAAATTGTTGCCTACCAACAAACCTACAAAGCCCGTCAGGTACAAAACAAAAACCCTTTTGGGCTACCCCACCGTTTATGGGAGTTTTTGCTCAACCGCTGGCAGGTGCCTGCCCAAAAAAAATGGAGTGAACTATCGAAAAAAGAACGAAACCGCCTGGTCAATGGCTTGTCGAACGACACTTACCAAACCCACGGAAAAACTACTTTTAAGGAGGAGTTTGTTACTTGTGGAGGGGTGAGCCTCGACGAAATTGAGGCAAAAACAATGGGTTGTAAAAAACACCCCGGGCTGTACTTTGCCGGAGAGGTACTCGACATTGACGGGCTTACTGGTGGGTTCAATTTTCAGGCTGCCTGGGCTACTGGCTTTGTGGCGGGTAAGTTGGGGTAACACTAGTACCTTAACCACTAAATACCTAACCCGTTATTTCGGCGATTTTTGCCCACTGACTTTACTTGAAAAACTTGCGTAGCTAAGGCTATGCGCGATTTTTGAAGTGCGTCAGAAAACAAAACTCACCCCAAATAAAAGGGTGTTTACTTAATGTTTAAGGTGCTAGTTTTCACTTTTAATACTTTGCTGTATTGCTCCTATTCTTTTTTTTGAACCCTGACACCCCTCTTCAAATGATGAAACAATTGATGGTATTTTTGGTCTGTCTTTCATTGGGCGCAAGTGCTCAAACGCCCACACTCATTCCCTACCTTCAAAACCAACGCTGGGGATTTGTAAACCAGGAGCGCACCATTGTTATCCCATGCATCTACCACTATGTAGCACCTTTTTCTGAAGGGCTCGCGCTGGTAGAACTTAACCGTAAGTATGGATACATTGACCGTAGTGGAAAAACCGTCATTGCCCTTAAATATGACAAAGCCCAGTCTTTTAGTAATGGACGGGCGAAGGTAGAAGTTATTTTTGGCAAAAAGACAGATGGACAGTTCAAAGCAGGCTACATTGACAAAACTGGTCAGGCAATTATTCCGGTAGCACATTTAGGAGTCACTACTTTTCGCGACAGCGTGGCCATGGTCTGGAACGGCCACCAACACGGCTACATTCACTGGCGGGGCGACACCTTGCTTAAGCACCAATATGCTTATGCTACCCGTTTTAGCGAAGGCAGGGCGTTGGTAGCCAACCAACCCCCTCGCTATGACCCTGCATTGGGTATACATGTTTTCACTAAAGCTACTTTTATAGATACTCAAGGCAAAGTTCAGGCAGCTATCCATCGGGCAGGAGCAGAAAGTTATGCCAATGGGCTTGCCCTGATCATTGCCAAAAGCAATGACTCGACTCAGGTGATGTATTTCATAGACAAACAAGGCAACAAAGTACTTGATGTATCAAAATATGGGGCAGTACATGGGTTTACCGAAGGTTTGGCGGCTGTAATGAACCAAGGCAAAGTAGGGTTTATTAACCCAAAGGGGACATTGGTTGTTCCTTGTCAGTATGTGATCAATGCCGAGTGGTTTAGGCAAGAACACAAACGTCGAATGCCTCGGTTTGTGGGTGGTTTGGCGGCAGTAGCCTTGCCCAATAAAGGCTGGAACCTGATTGACCCACAAGGACGGGTACAATTGCCTACTTATTATCAATACTTACAAATAGTGCCTAACCAACAGGTGCTGGCTAAGAAAAACGGACGTTGGGGCATTATTCACCCTTCAGGCAAAGTTATTTTACCTTTGCAATACGATGCAGTGAAGCCTTACAAAAATGGGCTTGCTTTGGTGCGTAAAGGTAAACGACGTTTTTATGTAGACCGGGCAGGAGAAGAATACTTTGATGAGTAATCAATTGTTAGCTATTGCCTCACTGGTTTTTAGCTTTTTTTAGTCAAACCACCACACGTATTTAGACCTCATCCTATGTTGCTTGCCAATTAGCCATATATTTTTTGGCAAAATCTACAAAAACTTGAATTACCTGATGCTGAAAGTGAGGATTCCACACCAAGTCAATAGGAAATTGCACCCACGGAGTACTTACGATGTTTTTAAACACCACCTTGCCAACAAACATTTGCTCAAGACTGGCTGCCGCAAGTGATACCCCCATTCCTTGGGCTACCAACTCTACCCTTGCCAGTGGTGGGGTAGCCTCCATCCATACATTGGGATGAAAATTACCTTGTTCAAAACACGCGCTTATAAACAAGTCATATAATGTGGGGGATAGTTTACGCGGAAAGAAAATGAACTGTTCGTCTTTGAGTTCACCTAATGATATCTCCTGACAGTTTGCCAGAGGGTGGTTGGGTAGCATCACTAGTTTAAGCTGCTCGCTAAACACCTGATGGTAGACCAAGTCATTGCAAAGAGATGCTGAATGGCTAAAAGCAGCATCTAACTGGTTATTTAGCAACATGCTTTTGGTAGTCTCAGGGTAGTTTATCTCGGTTATGTTTACCTGAATATGTGGGTGTGACTGCCTGAATGTTTTGAGCAAACCTGGTAAAAACAACAGCATTGCCGGACGCACAAACCCTATTTGCACTTGGGTAGGCGCACTTTTGACAATGGTTTTGAGTTTGCTGACTGCTCCTTTTACCTGCGACAACAAAGCTTTAGCTTCTTCATAAAACAACTCCCCTTCTTTGGTTAAGCGAACCGATTGGGTATTGCGGTAAAATAACGTGGTGCCCAATTCGGCTTCCAAGGCCTTGATATGCCTACTCAGTGGAGGTTGGCTGATGTGCAGTTTTTTGGCTGCTTGGCTAAAATTAAGTTCGTTTGCCAATACAAAGAAATACTCAACATGTTTTAATTCCATAAGGTCTAGGTAGTCTGATCAAAATAACCAACAAAATGTTGTATAATGTCTTGGTGCTTGTGCTCAGGTTTATATCCCATAAATATTCGGGCTTTACTACGTACATTTTTGTGTAATGGGGTAAAAACTATATTAGGAGTATGCAATTTTTTTAGGCTTTCGCTGTCCATCATTACTCCTAACCCCTCTGACACTAACGACAACCTTGCCTGATGAGGCCTCATATAAAAGGCAATTTCGGGCTCAAATTTCAAAAACTTACACATATTAAAAAACATATCCATTAAATAAGGATTAGACTCACGTGGGGGCAAAATATACCGCAAAAAAGGGGCGTGTGCCGGCGTTATTTCTTTGACCCGTGCATACTCAGAGTTGGTAGGTTGAATTACCACAATGTCGTCTTCATACACCATCAGGCTTTGCATATTGTCTTGAGGGTAGGTTTGGTAATAAAAAGCTACATCTAAATTGCCTTGATGAAACTGCTCCAACAGCTCCAGATTGCTGTGAAAAGTCTGGATTTGAATATTGACATTTGGTAAGGTGGTTTTCATGGCACTGATAAACTGAGGCAAGAAAGTAAGCATTGCCAAAGGCACAAAGCCTATTTTAATCTCCTGGGGACGAGGCTCACTCTTTACCACATTGCGGGCTTTCTCTGAGGTAACCAATATTTTGCGGGCTTCTTCTAAAAAAACCTTGCCTTCAAAGGTAAGCGACAATTGTTTTTGGTTACGAACAAACAAAGCTACACCTAATTCATCTTCCAGGGTTTTGATATGTTTGCTTACTGTAGGCTGGGTAATAGACAAACTTTGAGCTGCTTTGCTAAAACTCAAACTCTCAGCAACAGAGATAAAAACAGTCAGCTGTTTAAATTCTATCATAGGATGTACATTATTTGAATAAATTACTTTTGGGAGGAACAACTACAACCGCATGGTATATAATGATGTTTACCGCTCAGGTAAAGTTACCTAATATCTCTCTACTTTGAGAAAACTGAATACCTCCCCCCCTGAAGTTTTTTGAGTCCCTCTGTTCTAGAGTATGTTGATAAAAGCGATGATTTGGTACATTTCTATCTGTACTATATTTACCATATCGAGTATAATATTGACTCAATTTTGCTAACTATTATGTAATCGTCTAATTTTCAAACTTGTTTGTTCAAACCCCTTACATTCGTTGCAAGGGGGCAGTCATCATGGTTTGATAAAATTAAGCTCTCCGTTTTTTTCAGTAATAAAAAAAATAATTGTAACTAAGTACGCATTAAGACAGCGAATCGGGTCTGTCAGGTTTCGAAAATCTGGCAGGTCTAAATTACTGCCTACGACTAATTATCAGGTAGCAAAAAAACAACTTTATGAGCACTGTTAACACAAAAAAAGACCTATTGGTTGGGCAAATCAAACAAGTATTGCTTCTGTACGATTTGGGAGTTTTAAAAAACTGCTTTCAGCTCAGTTTTGGTTATGCCAACCAAAACTACCGCATAGATACTGACCAAGGAAGTTTTTTGTATCGGGTGTGCACCCAACAACCTTTACCCCTCATTGAGTATGAAGTAGCTTTGATGAAAGCCTTGCAACAAATAGACTTTCCGACGGCATACCCTATTGCCAAAAAAGACGGTGGGTTTATTCATTCACTGGGCGAACATTATGTCATGGTATATGAATTTTATAATGGGCACGAACCTGCACTAAACGTACACACCAGCAGTGCCATTGCTGAAGCTATAGGCAAACTAAGTTTGTTGCCCAATGCCCCACGTTACCTCAAAAAAAATGCAATTCATTTAGATACTTGTGATGCTTTGATAGCTGAATTTGAGCGGGCAAAAAATCCGATCCCTGTTTTACTGGAGTATTTTAAAGAACAAACCAATTATTTACGTCCCTTGTTGAGGCAACCTTTGCCTGAAGGAGTAGTACACGGCGACTGCTTTACGGACAATACCTTGTTTGATGGCAACCAACTGGTGGCAGTCATTGACTTTGAGGAAGCATGCTACGATCACTTGTTGTTTGATGTGGGGGTGACGATTAATGGCTTTTGTTTTCCTGACAATCAATTGGACTCTGTCTTACTTGAGGCGTTTTTGACTGCCTACCAACGTCAACGCCTACTTACTCATGAAGAATGGACACTGCTGTTTGCCTATATTCAATGGGGAGCCCACGGAATGATTACCTGGCACTTGCAAAACAACTTGCTGCACAAACACCACCACAGCCAATGGCAAAGGGTGCAAGAGTTGATGCACCGGGTACAACAGATGCGACAAGAAGAAACTCAAATCAATCAATTGATAACTCAAATAGCCAAACGCTTGAAAAATGCAACGAACAGAGAATGAATACTATATCCAACGCTTGCGGGTAACCGATATTGCCCGTCAGTTTGGCACGCCTGTATATGTGTATGATGCTGACCATATTTTGGGGCAAATTGCTCGCTTTAGGGAGGGGTTTTCGACTGTAAACCTTCAGATAAAGTACGCCTGTAAAGCATTGACAAATATCAATATTATGAAGTTGATGTTAAGCCAGGGTTTGGGGCTCGACACAGTGTCGTTGTCTGAGGTACGCATGGGGTTGGCAGCAGGTTTTGTGCCGCAACAAATCGTGTTTACCCCTAATTGTGTAGGCATTGAAGAGCTGATAGAAGCGGTAGAACTGGGGGTAAAAATAAACATAGAAAACCTATCAAATTTAGAGAAGTTTGCCCAACGTTATGGTAGTCAAGTACCTGTATGCATCAGGCTAAACCCTCACATTGCTACCCAACAAAACGCCGATAAGGTAAACTGGTGGCATAACCAATCAAAGTTTGGGATTTCTATGGATCAGTTAGCCCAAGTAAAGGCTATAGAAACCACCTACAACTTACCCATCAATGGCATTCATATCCATAGCAGTTCGGTGATTATGACTCCAGAAGTGTTTTTGCAAGGGGCACAAACCGTGTTTGACATTGCGTTGGGCTTCCAAAACCTGGAGTTTATAGATTTTGGCGGAGGCATTAAAGTAGACGTAGGCGATGGTCAAGAAGTGATTGATGTAGTAGAACTGGGGCAAAAACTTGACCCGGTATTTCAACAGTTTTGCCAAAAATACGGGCATACGCTGGAACTTTGGTTTGAACCAGGGCGTTTTTTGGTGGGCAATTCGGGTACTTTGCTCACCGAGTGTAAGGTATGCAAACGCAACGGAGGGACTGACTTTGTGGGGGTTGATTCGGGGTTTAATCATTTGATTCGCCCGATGATGTACGATGCTTACCACCAAATTGTAAATGTGTCGAACCCTCAAGGAACACAAAAAAAATATACCGTAGTGGGTAATGTCTGTGAGATAGACAACCTGGGCAAAGACCGAATGCTCGCCGAGGTACGCGAAGGTGACCTTATTGCCCTGAAAAGTGCCGGGGCTTATGGCTACAGCATGGCGTCTACCTATAACTCAAGGTTTCGCCCAGCCGAGGTATTGGTGCTCAATGGCGAAGCCAAACTGATTCGCAAACGAGATACTTACGAAGATCTAATGCGCAATCAAGTAGATTTGCCCACCGTTGACTTTGCCAAAGTAATCACCCAATAGCTTGTACTGCTGGGCATACACACTTGAGGCTTGTTGCTCACTGCTTGTGACTATTTAAAAACACCACATTAGTTTTTAGAGGGTATTTTATAAATACCCGTATGATTAAAAGCGGAGTCGATGATTCCGCTTTTTTTGAAAAAATCACCCGCTTGTCACCTGCCTGACATTTGCTTGATTTGACATTGCTTATATTTGTGATAAATTAACTTATACTACGCGCTTATGAATATGCACAAATTTCAATTCTCAGTTTTTACTTTAGTCATGGCATTGCTGTGTTGGACAAGCACTGCCTACAGCCAGTCGACCAAAACCAAGCATTTTAATACCAAAAGAGGCAACCTTGCCATCAAGGGCTACGACCCGGTAAGTTATTTTACCGAAGGGAAAGCAGTAAAGGGCAATGCTCAGATCACCCACAACTACGGGGGCATAGTATATCGTTTTAAAAATGCTCAGAACAGAAATATATTCAAGCAAAACCCAGCAAAGTATGAGCCTATGTATGGCGGTTGGTGTGCCTATGCTTTTGGGCTCGACAAACCCTCTAAGGTAGATATTAATCCTCGTACGTTTAAAATTATAGGAGGCAGGTTGTACTTGTTTTACAACAAGCTGGGCACCAACACCCTTAAGATGTGGAACAAAGATGAGCGCCAATTGAAAAGTAAAGCCGACAAAAACTGGCAAAAAATTTATAAATAATCCCGATTGTAACAAATCATTGCAACATACGTTCTCCTTTCGTAGCGATTGCAATGATTTTTTGGGTGATGTAAGGATTCTCATTAATTCCACCCCTTTAACTCCTACTTTTCTAATCTATTTTATATACATTTGCAAGGCAATTTGCCCTATAGCACCCAATTGTTATGAAAAAAAACATTGTTTGGATTGCACAACTTATCTCCGCATTGTTCATGCTACAAACCGTTTTCTTGTATAAATTTCCAGGGCATAAAGATTCAATTTATATTTTCTCAACTATAGGGATGGAGCCTTATGGCAGAATTGGGTCTGGTGTAGTGGAACTCATTGCCTCGGTTTTGTTGTTAACCTCCCGATATAGTTGGATAGGTGCACTATTGGGACTCGGAACTATGAGTGGTGCCTTATTTTTTCACTTAACTACCTTAGGCATTGTAGTCAATAACGATCATGGCTTTTTGTTTGCCATGGCAGCTATACTATGGACACTTTGCCTTATAGTACTTATTCTTAGAAAAAAATATATACCGATTAAGTTATAACATTCCTCATTGATTATGAATTTAATTACATCATCTAGTAATATCTTAAATCAACTTGTTGGACTCATCAAACAACTCAGTCCAGAAGAATATACCAGTCCATTGCCTTTGCTAATGGATAACTCTATCAGCAAACATTTGCGTCATATTGTTGAATTTTATGACTGCCTCTTTAAAGGTATAGCAGATGCTTCTATCAATTACGACCTCAGAGAACGTAATCCTTCTATTGAGAATGATCCTGAGTTTGCCATCAACTTTATAAACAATTGCATTCAGCACTTGTCTACGATGGAGTTGTCTAACGACCCTATCAACCTTACTACGTTGCTTTCGCCAGAAGGACATGAAGCTTGCACGCTTACTTCGCTAGACCGTGAACTTGCTTATAATGTAGAACACGCCATTCACCACATGGCAATTATCAAGATTGCCATCAAGCAATGTTACCCTCATGTTACCTTGTCCAAAGACTTTGGGGTGGCTTATTCTACGATCAAGTTTCACCACCAAACTGCTTAAGTAGCATTTAGGAAGCTGTTCTTAAGTATTTGAGCGCATCACATCGTATTAGGAGAATTGTAACAACGATTCTTCTAATACGATTTTTTTATGTTTAACCGATCTTTCGCCGCACGTATTTTAGCAAAAACACACCAATAGACTCTTTTCGCCTCGGTTTGTGTCTCCACAAATCGCCCTTTCGCAGAGTTTTTTCAAAGTTTAACTCCTTTCATTCAAAGTGCAATAGACTCATTATCAGTAAATTAACACTTAATTTTACTTGCAAAAGGTGGGCTTTTTTACTATATTTACCAAGTACTTTCAGGGTGAAAGTATAGCCCAAGAGGTTAAGTTTGGACGCTTCCCTCAAGGGCTTTTTGTCACATAAAAATATATAACAGTATGCAATTTACTGAATTAAACGCAGAGGCACAAAGTGTTGCCATTTCAACCCAACAAATCGATTTGTTTGCCTTGAGTTTACGCGCCCGGCTTGAGGTGTTTGTGCTCAATGCCGATGCCTCGTTAGACTACCTGTGGGAGCAACAAAACGAACCGCTCAAAAACTATTTGCAAACCACCATCTTCGAGTTAGAGTGTTTGCTCAACGAGTTCGAAATGTACGATTCGCTACAGCAACTCAACCCATAACCCACACAAGCCTGCCTCATTCATTGATGGCAGGCTTTTTTGTTGCCAATTAAATTTACTTTCTCCACTGCCTTGCCTTCATCTGGTATGGTGGTTTAACAATCAACCATACGAACGTAACACCCTATTGGGTAAAGTAATGCGCATAATTACTCGTATTTATGAAATAATTGCCTGGTTGGTAATAGTATACCTAGGTCTGGTGTGTATTGTATTCCCCAATCACTACAACACTCACTTTGAAGAGTTTTACAAGGTTTTAGACAAAAGTCAAAAATTTGAGAGAAAATACTGGAAAGAGGATATTACTAAGTTATTGAGCAAAAGGGACAATGGCTATCAGGTTTGGCAAGAACTACAACAGCTATGGCACAAACCATTGAAAAAGTTGCGACAAATAGATTACTACAAAAAAAATATGCCTCAATACCTTCATGCAAGCCAGGCAAAAGCATTGAAAGACAGTTTAAATGCCTATATGGTTTTTAGGAACGAACAATATAAACACTTGGATATTCCTCAGTTTGGACCTATGCCTACCAACTACTTTGGCAAAGCGAATACTACTTACGAAACCTTGGCAATGCTCACTGCCTACCAATTGTTTATATTAAAGCATTGGAAACCAATAGTAAAAGGGGTAGGGATAAAATATGGTATATATCCTTATGGTTGTTTTTTTATACCTACAGTAACAGGAATAACACAACCTGTCAACCACATAGAGGTGGGCGATACGCTCAAAGCAGCGATGGTGGTAGGGGAAGCCTTTCCCTTTTGGGATAAAAAACAATGGTATTATGCCGAAGTCAATGGCAAGCCAGCTTTCCTTAAGGGCAAGGGTGCTGTTATAGAGTTTCGCGTAAGCGGCAAGGGCAAACAATACTGGACAAGTAAGTTTAGCTACTGTCACGAAGGTGTAGAATATACCAATACAGTAAAAACACCCTATTGGGTAAAGTAATGCACATAATTGCGCGTATTTATGAAATAGTTGTCCTGCTCATTGTCTTGGGGTGCTTGAGGCAAATACTTTGGGGCACGCCTACGTATGATGCCCAACTTAGTGAGCTGCAAACGGCTATGAACACCAATTGGCAACAAAGCCAAAAACAAGCGTTTGAGTTGATCAATGATTTTAAAGAATCGGTGATAATAAGAAACAATACAGCCCAAAACTGGGAAAGTGTAAGAAAGGGGCAACAACTAGTACACAAAACCAAGCAAATAAACAATGCCCTTGAGCATATAAAGACTCACGGGCAAAACAATCAGCAAGCGCTTAGCTCCTTGGAGCAAACGGTGAGCAAATATCACCAGTGGCTTCAACGCACATTTAAGAATCTTCAATTGCCACTGCTTGACTCATTGACAAAATACCCTGAGGTGGGCGGTGCTACCCCTGCTGTTGTCAGGGCATTGGTCACCACGAAACAGTTACAACTACAACAGGTGCAAAAAATGGTGTTGCGTGCTTTACTGATTGTATGCCCCTCAGGTGAAATCAAGTGTTGTTTTGGGTGCCAACGTGTATATATAACTCCCAAAAGTCAACTGGTACAAGTAGGCGACGAGTACAGGGCAAGCTTGTATTATGGACAGCCCGTTGATGGCGAAAGTATTAAGCGATCGTCCTCCCCTCACCTACAATACCGCAAAGGGGTGGTGAGTTTTACCCAAAAAAACAGGGGCAAGCAATATTGGGAGGCTAAGTTTAGGTATTATACATACAATGGAAAAGATACTACTGTAGTGCACAAAATTTATTATGAGGCATTGCCAAAAGGCAAGTAATAAAATGTTCTATTGAGGCTAAATTATCAGGTATAAAACATGCGCCCTTTTTTTTCACGTAAGCTTTAGGCAAATGAACTGGAACACAATTTATCGTATATATGAAGTACTTGCTATATGCCTAGTGGTGATTTGTGTGGGGCTAATGGCTTTTACGCCACCGTTTGCCTACCAAACAACATTTAACATCCTACAAACAACCCTGAACGAAGATATAAAAGACTCCAAAGCATACCTCATCACAGCAATTAAAAACTTAAAGGCAGAGGTGGCTAAATTCGGTAATGGACGTGATGGATTATCTAGGTTAAAACGGGCGAAACTAGTGCAAAGCACTACCCAAAAAGTGATGCAGGCGCTTTACCAGATAGAAAAAAACAACCACCAACCTCAAATAGTAAAGCAACAAGTGTATCAAGTAATGAATGCCCATGTAAAATGGTTGAATAAAGAATACGAAGACCTAGACAAACCTCATTTTACTTTGCCGTTCGATTTCCCACTCAAGACCCCTACTTTGGGGCAATGGGTTACTCATTTTTTTGATACCACTACTTCCGCTTCGCTCAAGGCTTGGCTTGCCCAACAACGTTTGTCATTGCTTCATTACCAAAGCCAAGTATTGTACTTCTTGGGGGCATTTTACCCAAATATCGACATTAGCGAGGCTTTTCCTTTTAATCTTGCGCCTTCACCAATTACTGTGACAGCCCCCACCAGTTGGGTAAGGGTGGGCGATACATACACGGCTGACATGTTTTGGATCACGCACTGGCACTATGCATCATTAATCACTAAGATGTATTATAACAACAAAATTACAGGGGACGGCGCTGTACGTTTTGAAGTGCCCCCACGAGGCAAACAATATTGGGAGGCTAAGTTTAGGTATTATACAGTAGACGGAAAAAAAGACACCACTATAGTACAAAAAGTGTATTATGAGGTAAAATAGTTTGATGATGAAGCACACCATTACTCGCATTTATGAAATAGTTGTCCTGCTCATTGTCTTGGGGTGCTTGGGGCAAATACTTTGGGGCGCACCTACGTATGATGCTCAACTTAGTGAGCTGCAAACGGCTATGAACATAAGCTGGCAGCAAGGGCACAAGAAGGCAGTGGAAGACATGGAGAACTTAGAGGAGGATGTACACAAAAATGGCAACCCTAGAGAGGAGTTGGAAAGCATAAAACGCGCGCAATTACTCATCAAAAAAACTACGAAAATCAATGGCTTATTTGAGCGCACAAACAATCAGTGGCACAATGGTAAACAAGGGTTTGATGCCTTGAAAAGGGCTGTAAAAAAACATGCAGATTGGATCAATAGCGAATTTGGCGACTTTGATTTGGAACTAGTTGACCCAAAGCATGCTTTGGCAAAGTACCCTCACCGAAGTAACGCTACCACCATTGCTACCAAGGCGCTCATTGCTGAGAAAAAGCTACAGATACAGCGTTTGCAGGCAGTGATATTAAGAAAGCTAGGAGTAGATGAGATTACCTTTACTGGATGTGGTCTTAGAAGTTGGCAGCGCGTTGTACCTCAAACGAATGTAGTGCAAGTGGGCGATACATACACTGCTGACCTGTTTTTGGTCAAAATACGGCGTTATGGCTCATTAACCACCCGAATGTATTATAACAACAAAATTACAGGGGACGGCGCTGTACGTTTTGAAGTGCTCCAACGAGGCAAACAATATTGGGAGGCTAAGTTTAGGTATTATACAGTAGATGGAAAAAAAGATACTACTATAGTACAAAAAGTGTATTATGAGGTAAAATAACTTGATGATGAAGCACCCCATTACTCGCATTTATGAAATAGTTGTCCTGCTCATTGTCTTGGGGTGCTTGGGGCAAATACTTTGGGACACGCCTACGTATGACCTGCAACTCGGTGACCTGCAAACGGCTATGAAAGCAATTTGGCAGCAAGGGCACAAGAAGGCAGGGAAAGCCATGGAAAACTTAAAGGAGGATGTACACAAAAATGGTAATTCAAGAGAAGGACGCGAAAGAATAAAACGCGCGCAATTACTCATCAAAAAAACTACGAAACTCAATGGCTTATTTGAGCGCACAAACAATCAGTGGCACAATGGTAAACAAGGGTTTGATGCCTTGAAAAAAGCGCTAAAAAAACATACAGATTGGATCAATAGCGAATTTAACGACCTTGATTTGGCACCAGTTGACCCAAAGCATACTTTGGCAAAGTACCCTCACCGAAGTAACGCTACCACCATTGCTACCAAGGCGCTCATTGCTGAGAAAAAGCTACAGATACAGCGTTTGCAGGCAATGATATTAAGAAAGCTAGGAGCGGGTGACTTGAGTGTTTCTATTAGCGATAGGTACTTTCGCCCAGGCGTTATTCCAACACTCAACCAAATACAAGTAGGTGATCGTTACCAAGCCGATATGATATTATCAGGAACAGCATCCCGTTCAATCCCCAGGTTCAGTATTTATAAAATCCCTTTACCTGTAAATGAGGGAAAAAGTGAAGTGATTTTTAAAACCCAAGGCGTAGGCAAACAATATTGGGAGGCAAGATTTCGGTTTAATTCTCGAGGAAAAGATATTACTATAGTACAAAAAGTGTATTATGAGGTATTGCCTCAAGGTAATAAACAAAGCAAAAAAGCACTCCAAACAAGTATAAATAACTGACCTTTCCCATGTCAAAAATTTTAGGCAACGAATACAGCAAAGTAAATATACCAACCCAAAAGCCTGTCAAGTTTTATTGGCAAGATAAAATCACCTATCGTAGGTAATGGACGATTTTCAAGTTTTTACTATTAACCCATGAACACAGAAGAAAACGAACCCACTCAAAAAGAAGCCCTAAAAAACAACTTGAAGGCTCCAAGGCGCAAACGAATCATTCGGTTTTCGGTGGTTACCCTGGCGCTCATTTTATCGCTCGGTGCTTGGTATTATACCCACTACCGAGTCCCCGAACCTTTGATACAAAAATTTGTGCTTATCAACAGTACTTTAGAGCATTCGCTGGTCAATTACAAGCGGGAAAGCGATCAATCACTTCAATCGCTCAAAAGAGATGTAAAGAAGGGGGGGAATGCCCTCAAAGGCTTGGAATTGATTAAACGGGCAGAGATGCTCAAGAAAAAGTCGACAGAGATCATAAGCGAGCTCACCAAAAACAAACAACGCTTGATAAATGAAGCGGGAGACGGGCTTGATGAAAAAACATATACAGTAAAACGCCCCCAAGCCAAGCTCAGGGTAAGTAAGCTAATGGTAGGCATGCTGGGTAGCCCCAAAGGAGTAGCCTATACGCTTGAAAAAAAGCTCAATGCTTATAGCCATTGGCTAAACAATGAATATAAAGATTTGTTCAAAAAGCCCTTGCCTTTGCTTACCAAAAACCCTGAAGCACCCAAAGGCAACTTTGTATATGATAACTTTTGGCAAAAGCCTGTGGTAGTAGCATTGGCAAAGCTTACTCAACTGCAACACCAAGTATTGAACGATCAACAAAATATACTCACCCAATTGCATGTCCAACAGCCGGCTACCGAGGATATTAAATTTGACAGAATATATACTGGAGTGAGCGCAGAAAGCAATATTTTATGGTCGGGCGATACCTACCGTGCCAATATGGTGATAGCTGCTGTACCCAGCAAAGCAAACGCAAAAATGACGGTAAACGGCGAACCCATTAAAGTAGAAAACGGCATAGGCAAAGTGCGCTTTAAGACCACCTACCCATTGGGGCGTAAATATTGGGAAGGTACCATTACTTTTAAAAACAAAGGAAGAGATACTACCTTTAGGGTAAAAAAAGAGTATGTGGTGATTCCACGCATGAAATAACCTATACAAAACGGGATTGTGGCAATATACATTCCCGTTTTTTGGTTTAGCCCAACAAATATTTTACTTGGTGGTCTTGTCTCCGTGACTTTTGGTAAACACCTCATCTACTGGTTCCCAAAGCTCAATTTTATTGTTTTCAGGATCCAATATGTGCACAAACTTACCGTAATCAAAGGTCTCTATTTCATCCAACACAGTGACTCCTTGTGCCTTGAGCTCTTCTACCAGTTCTTCCAGGTTTTCTACTCTATAGTTTACCATAAACTCTTTTTTGGAAGGGGCAAAGTAGGTAGTATCCTGCGAGAATGGGCTCCATTGTAAATACCCTGGTTTTTCGGGAGCGTCTGCTTGCCGAAACTCAAACAAAGCGCCGTATTGATCGGTACGCAAACCCAGGTGTTGGTGATACCAGGTTTTCATTTGGTCAGGGTTTTGGCATTTAAAAAATATGCCTCCTATACCCGTTACTTTCTTTTTTTGTGTTGACATGGGGTTGTTCAGTGAAGGGTTAAATTATTCAATTTTTTCATTGATCTTCAAGTGGGCAAGTTCTTCGCTGCGCCACCATAGTTTTTGGGCTTGTTTTTTATCATAGCTCTGCTTCGACGATGGCTTTTCCTTGAACCCATCATAGTATTTGCCACTTGCGTTTGCTTCACTAATAAGCGAAGCAAGCGCCTTGCCCGACTCGTTGGCAGTGCGAATGGCTTTAGAGAACCGACTAAATAAGGGCAACACATTGAACCACAAAAACTTACTTACAGGCGAAGAGTTTTTGCCCAGCCCGGTGCCCGGTATAAACCCAGGGTTAAAAGCATTTACCAAAATATGTTGACGGTGGGTTTTCTTGAGCTCTTCTGCCAGGTGATACACAAACAACACATTACAAAGCTTAGAATTGGCATAACGCAATGCTCCTTCTTTCTCCCAATTGATCACCCGTGAGTCATCGGGGTAGGCAAGCTCTAGTGCCCGCTCATAATAAGGTGGCGGATGATACCCTTGTATATCTGGGTTGTGCGCATCAGACGATACCACAGCTATGCGCTGCAGGTTTTGGGCTTTGCCAAGTAGTAAGTTTACCAACAAAAAATGTCCCAGGTGATTTACTCCAAAGGTTTCTTCTATTCCATCTTGAGTAAACCGGGTAGGGTGTGCATAAGAAATGCCTGCGTTGCATACGACTCCATAAACATTATTAAGCGGTGTATTCAGGCAAAACTTACGAATATGATTGAATGAAGCCAGGTCTAGATGAGCAATTTTAGTGCGTTTTTTCCCGGTTTTTTTATGCAGCCACTTCTGAGCTTTTGCTGCTTTTTTTAGGTTACGACAAGCCAACACTACTGCATAGTCTTGCAACAGCAAATGTTTGGAAGTATACAATCCCAAACCCGAATTGGCTCCGGTAACAATCACAGTTTTCATAGTTTTACAGACTTATGGTGGTTTGGCTTGGTGTATGAACACCAACAAATTTTTGATTGATTTTGTTTGTGAATTGCAGCGCAGGTTTACAGGTTATTTTAATATACTCATTTTTGCGGATTTTTTCAGTATTTATCCAAAGTAAAGTCAAGTTTATCGAGGTGATTTTTTCAAAAATTTATAGGTGGTATACTCCACAAAACCGTTTACACTCAATACAAAGCTTTTTACTTTGCCATTGCTTACCTCAAAAGGGAACGCCTTCACCCCTAGCAGGTAGTCAGAATAAGTACACAAAAAATGGTTATCTTTCAGGTACTCAAGTTGACCTTTCAGCTGGGGGTGGTTAGCAAAATGCAAGATCAGTTTTCCCTTACGCTTCTTTATCTCAACCTCTCCGTACACTTTGTTATGGTATTTTCCTGCAAACTTTTTCAATGCAATGTTAGGCGAGTTCTTTTGAGCCACTACCTTTTTTAAAGAATCAATTAACTCTTGTTCTGTCTGTTTTTTTGCTACAAATTTTTGGTATAATTGAGCGTCATTGTTTTTTACAGGCACTTTCAAAAACAAATCTCTTAACTTATCGGTCAAATGTTCAAAAAAGTTGTTTTGGTCACTGTTTGTCAACACTACTATGCCTAGTTTATCTTCTGGCACAAACACCACTGACGATAAAAAGCCGTTAACGCCTCCTGTGTGTGAATAAACCAGTTTACCCTTGCGGTCGTTGATGCTCAACCCCAAACCATACAAGTAAAAATGAGTTGCTTTTTGGTGCCGTTGGTTGGTGCCCAAAATAGATTGGGGAATACGTGTAATACGAAATACCCGTCCCGGAATAAGCTGTTTACCGTTGGGCTTGCCATCATATACCTGGGCATTTAGCCAAGTGGCCATGTCTTGGACATTGGATGCCATACTACCTGCGGGCGCAAGGTTATCAATGTTGATGATGGGTACACTGGCCAGTTTGCCTGCTACCAACGAATGAGGCTGAGCAATGTTAGAGGCTTTGGCAAACTCTTCTGACAACATCAAAGTTTCATTCATCCCCAACGGCTTCAGTATCTGTGACCGTATGTAGGTTTCCCAGCTTTGCCCAGCTACCTTGGCGGTAAGCTCTCCGGCTGCCACAAAAGCTGCATTACAATACCCCCAGCGGGTACGTAAACTATAGGGTGCGTCAATCAATCCCATTTTTTGCACTACTTCTGTCCGCGAAAGCTTAGAACCCCAATAGACAAAATCTCCTTGAAATGTTTTGAATCCCAATCTGTGCGACAACAAGTCGGCAATACTGGCTTCTTTGGCAGCCAGTGGGTCTTTGAGCCTAAAAGATGGCAACCACTTTTGTACCCGATCGTTTAGGTTGAGCTTACGGCGGGCGTGCAACAAGGCTATAGCCGTACCAGTAAAAGCTTTAGTGTTAGACCCGATCATAAACAAGGTATGCTTATCTACTTTTTGCTTGCCTCCCACTTTGGTTACCCCATAACCTTTCATAAAAACTGTTTTTCCGTCTTTGACAATGGCTATAGCAAGCCCAGGAATTTGCCATCTTTGCATGTTTTCCTGAATGTTTTTGTCAATACGCTGCAAAAGTTCATTATTATCTACGCCTTGAGCCAAGGTATAGTGACTCACAAAAACGAATACCAACCAGGCAAATACTCTTTTCATAAGATTATAATTTTAGGTAAGGAGAATTACTATCATTACAAGATAGCTTTTTTGGGGCAATACTCCGCAGTGATTTTAGTCAAAGTTGTTTGCTGGTTCTCAGTTATTTACGAATTTAAAAACTATTTAATTGGGTGTTTGGGCGTAAAACCGACACACTTTTAAAAATAAACTGAGTAAGCAATCTTAATATAAAATACTGGTTTACAGTATTTAACAAGGTAAACATTTACTCGAATCAGCTATCGACTAAATACTATTGGGGGGAGTACACCAA
Source organism: Microscilla marina ATCC 23134 (assembly GCF_000169175.1). Taxonomy (NCBI): domain Bacteria; kingdom Pseudomonadati; phylum Bacteroidota; class Cytophagia; order Cytophagales; family Microscillaceae; genus Microscilla; species Microscilla marina. Next base: position 14,759 of record NZ_AAWS01000014.1, on the reverse strand, counting down.
AATAAAATTGATGTAGGCAGGTATAAAAACACCAAAGGCTTTGCCCTATCCAACAGATAGAACAAAGCCTTTGTCAAAAGAGCGGAAATGAGGTTTAATGAAAGCTTACCAAGGCATTCGGAAACCAAGCCTTAATTTTGAGTTGCTCAGTTTTGGGCAACCTGTTTTTGCCCAGGTATAGCTCTATCAGGTTATTCAACGAATGAATACGCTTGGGCAAACTTGATAGCTGATTTTGGTATAAATCCAGTTTACGCAAGTTGGTGAGCAAGGCTACCTTGGGGCTAAGCGATTTCAAATGATTGTTGCGCAAGTCTAAATCTCTTAACCCTTGTAAAAACACAATCTGCCCCGAAAGTTTTTGTAAGTTATTGCCCGATAGGTCAAGCTTCTGCAAACCCTCCAGGTTACCCAATACGTCAAACACTTGTGCATAATCAAGCTGCGGGTTTTGGCTTAGGCTTAATACTTTCAAGTTGGTAAGTTTGACAAACCGTTTGGGTAGCTGAGTAAAACGGTTTTTAGCCAGCGAGAGTACATGTAAGTTTTTTAACAAACTTAACTCTTCGGGCAATTTGCTCAAGTAATTATTTTGCAGGTAAAGTTCCTGTAAGTTAAGCATCATTCCTACCTCCATTGGTAGCTCCTTTATATTATTGTTAGTAAGGTTAAGTACACGCAGATGGGGTAGTTTTGCCAGTACTGCCAACACTTCTTCATAGTTGAGGTGGGGGTTAGAACCCAAGTAAAGTTCTTCGAGATTTTGTAGCTGCCATGCGTTTTTATCAAACTTATGCAAAGCATTTTGGTGCAAATTCAATATGCGCAAATGCCCTAACTTGCCAATGTTGGCTGGTACAAACTGCACCTGGTTGTGGTATAAGTCTAGTACTTGTAAGTTGGCAAGTGTAGTAATACAAGCCGGGATTTGGCTCAATTGGTTAGACTGTAAGTATACCTCTTTGAGCTTGGTAAGTTTACTCACCGTGGCAGGCAACGTACGCAACTTGTTTTTGTATAAATTAAGTACCTCAAGCTGCGACAAAAGCCCTATTTCGGGTGGCAGCATGGAGAGTTTGCTATAGGCCAGGTGTAGCTTACGCAAATAAGGTAACTTGGTCAATTGTCTAAAAACTTCAGCTAAGTTCAAGTCAGGGTTTTGGCTCAGGTTCAGCTCTTCCAGGTTGGTCAAAGCAGTGATGGTCTGAGGCAAACGGGTAATTTTGGTATTGAACAAGTCCAGTATTACCAGGTTTTTAAACTTTTGGATGTCACTGGGCACTGCCAAGAGCTTTTGCTCGCTCAAGTCAAGATGTTTTACTTTATTAGGTTCCTGCAGGGCTTGTTCCAGCGACCTATATATTTTGTAGGCGTCGGGCTCAGCCATTTTATAAATTTTTTGGGCCTTGGTTGAATGCGCAAAAAAAGCTGATAGCAGTACGACAAAAAGGGTTTTATAACTTAAGTTGAATATTCGTTTTCTCATAACTACCGTAAATTTGTGTTTGAGAGCTTGTTTAAAACATTCGTATTTAGCGTGATTTTCGATGAGTTTTGTGCTCATATGAGTGCAAAAATCGCGTAAAACATCTATTAGGTGAAGTTTAAACAAGCTCTGAGGTCATCTTTGTAATAGTATAGCCGTTGGCGTTTGGTTATTTGTTATCTATAGTTCGTTTTATACACTAAACAGGACAATTAATAGAAAGTAGTTTACCTACAACAGTTGCACAAAGCAACCTGTCAAAATCAAATAATTTATACAGTTTAGGGCATTACATATATAAAGGTGTCAAGTTAATATACGTTTTTTACAAGATTACGGCAGTCTCATGTACCAAAGTAAGCCTTTTTACTCCCATAAAGGATAGTGCGTCAATTGTACATGCTTGCCAAAAAACAACTGGGTAGAAGTTTCAAAAGATTGAGTAAAGTCTGAAACATAAAACTTTTGCAACACTTTGCCAGTCTTGTTGGTCAGGTTATGCATTTCCAACATTCCCTTAAGCGAACTTGCTACGATCTCTGACGAGTCGAGCACTTCTACCTTGGTGTTATAAAATTTTTGGATAGACGCTTTGATCAAAGGATAATGTGTACAACCCAAAATCAAGGCGTCAATGTCCTGTAATTCTTCTCGTGACAAATAGGTCTCAATGATTTCTGCCCGAATACTGTTCTTGAAAAAATTCTCCTCGATCATAGGCACCAACAATGGGGTTGCCAACGACCTAAGGTCTATACCTGCCCCTAGTTGGTCTACCTTTTTTTTGTATACATTCGACAAAATAGTTTGCTTGGTACCTATCAACCCTACATTCTTGCCTGCATATACATCGTTTATGTAATTGATCATGGGCTCTATCACATTCATTACCTTAGCCCGGCTACCTACATACTCTTTTACCAAGTCATAAGCGGCTACCGATGCAGAGTTACAAGCCATCAATATTACTTTACAGTTTTGCTGAAGCAATACGTTGCATATTTTGATGGCATACGCCTGAAGTGCAGCTGTAGACTTATCGCCATAAGGCAAATGAGCCGTATCGCCAAAGTATATGATGCTTTCTTGTGGCAACAACTGGCGCACAGCACGTGCTACAGTCAACCCTCCTATTCCGCTGTCAAATATGCCAATAGCATTGGAGGTATCCATGCGTGACATTTTTGTTGGTGTATACATTCTTTTATGCGTTTTTTACCAAAAAAGTAATTGCAACAAAGGTCTGTTTTCTTTGAAAAAAAAAGATTCCAATGTAATATTTTGTAAGTTTTCAGCATTATTCACTCTTCAAACGCCCTATATTATCAAGGTTTAAACACATAATGTAAACATTGTGTATAATCTCTTGTATTTTTGTTTTCTCAGAAAAACACCCATTCCATGAACAAGATTATATCGCTTTTGCCCAGCGCCACCGAGATAGTATGTGCTTTGGGCTTTCAAGATCAATTGGTTGGTAGGTCACACGAATGTGATTACCCGGTAGGTATCACCAATTTGCCCGTATGCACCGAAGCCAAGTTTCCGCAAGGCAGTAGTGCCGAAATAGACCAAAGTGTAGGTGCTTTGGTACAAAAAGGCTTGTCGGTATATGAAGTATACAATGAGGTACTGGAAAAGCTCGCACCCGATTTCGTAGTTACTCAGTCGCAATGTGAGGTATGCGCAGTAAGTATGAAAGATGTAGAAGCCGCCGTATGCCAGTTAATCAGCTCTAACCCACAGATTATCAACCTCGAACCAGTAGGTTTTCAGGACGTATTCAACGATATATTGGCGGTAGGTAAAGCTTTGGGAGTACCCCAAAAAGCCCAGCAATTGGTCACTAGCTTATTGGCAAGAATTGATTCAGTAGAGCAAACCACCCAACCTATTGCCCGTAAAAAAAGAGTGGCTTGTATAGAATGGCTTTCTCCTTTGATGAATGCCGCCAACTGGGTGCCCACTTTGGTAGAAAAAGCGGGGGGAGTCAATTTATTTGGCAAAGAAGCCCAGCACTCGCACTATATCCAATGGGCTGACATTGAGCAACAAAACCCTGACGTGATCTTAATTATGCCTTGTGGGTTTGGTATTGAGCGTACCCTGCAAGAGATTAACCTATTAACAGATTTGCCTGGTTGGAAAGAACTGCCTGCTGTACAAAACGGGCAAGTATACCTGACCGATGGCAATCAGTATTTTAACCGCCCTGGTCCTCGCTTGGCTGATTCGGTAGAAATTATCAGCGAAATTTTATACCCTGAAACATTTGGGCGAAAGCACCCCAAAAAAGACTGGATAAGTTTAGATGAAGCATTGATTACAACTTAAACTTGATACCCTCAGATGACAACATTTAGTACTCCCAATATGGTCGAAGGGCACCCTTTTCGGCAATGGCGAAAATGGACTATCCCTAATACCACATTTACTATAGAAGGCTATTCACGCTCGGGTGATAAAACCTTTTTTTATATTCCACAGCTCAAGCTTTGCCTCGATGCTGCACTCGCCGAAGGCAGGCAGGGCGACTATGTGTTGGTAACCCACACTCACAACGACCACATTGCGGATATAGAGTATCTGGCGAGTCGCAATGGGGTACAAATTTATTTACCCAAAGCTTCTCAAAATTATTTAGAAGAATACATCATTGCCCGACGCTGTCTTAACCACTCGGCACCTTACAACCCTCGCTTACGTGGCAGTTACAGTATTACGGGAGTTGCTGGTGGAGACACATTTTACATAGGTAAAAACGATCGGTATCAGGTAAAAGTGGTTAATTGTGAACATAGTATTGTATGTGTGGGCTATGCTTTTGCCGAGAAAAAACAAAGGCTCAAGCCTGAATATGAGGCATTGAAACAGCAAAAAATGGCGGAGGGCAAAATGCAAGAGTTTGGACAGTTGATGGCGCAAAAAAAGCAAGAAGCCAAGCAAAAAGGCGAAACAGTGGAAGAAACTTATTACCAACCATTGTTTGTGTTTATGGGCGACACCCACGCCTCGGTTTTTGATAACAATGCGTGGCTATTTGACTACCCTACCATTATTACAGAGTGTACTTTTCTGAAACCAGTCAATGAGGCTTACGCCAACGAACGTTGCCACACACACTGGAAACACCTTAAGCCACACATCAATCAACATCCAAAGTGTCAGTTTGTGCTTACCCACTTTAGTTTTCGATATACCAGCCAAGAGATTGTCAATTTCTTTGAACAAGAACTTACTCAAAGTCAAACAAATAATGTATTGATCTGGCTCTCAAGTGATACCCTGCTCCCGCAACAACACGAGAGCAAAAAATAATGACTGAGCTTTTATTGTTTACTTCCCACCAACAATACTTAAAGTCTACTAGAGGATTTCAAACAAAAAAAATACACCGCTTCATAAAGTTCAAACTTAGTATTACACAAAAACTGTTTTAATCACAATTTACGCTAAAAAAATTTGGTAGTTTGGGACAATGTCTACACAAAGAGCGTATTGACCGATTATATACCAAATAAGCAAAACAAAAATGCACGTAACATTTGCTTAAAAATAAGGTAATTTGGGCTTAACAAAAATCATATTCCTATTGGAAAATAACACATTAGCCTATTATCTTCGTTGTGTGTTAGTGCAACTATTTCAAGGGGTAATTCCCTTTATAATATACGCTTATTTCAGGGAGCGCAAAATGTGTATGTTTTGCTCCCACAAGCAATAACTACTATAATACTATGGTTTTAAACGATGTATATGTAAAATGGCAAGAGGAGGCCCCTCTTGGCTCTATAAGCCCTGACGGCAATAAGGTGAAGCTAAACGATAGCCACGGTTATCCTCAGGAGCTTGAAGTGATTTATTTTACAAGCAACGATCGTCAAGTAGCTTGTGTTGGTCTTGAAGGGCACTATTATTATCAGGTAAGCGACAAGGAATGGCTCCATTACGAAGAAATTCCTTACCCTGATTTTGACAAGTATGCTTTTGACTTTACACCTAGCAGCAATGATGTTTCTTACAAAATCAGGGCTACTTATGTGTAAACTGTCTACACAACTTTTAAGATAATTAATTAGTACTTAGATTTGAAAGATAACGAGGGCTGAGTCATAGTCAGTCCTCTTATCGCTGCCCCTTTTCTCTTCCTAACTTTCCCTTCTTGTATTTTTTTAAGAAAGCAAAAATGAACAAGTGGCTGTCATTTGATTTGCCCATATTTGTGTTATTGAACTCCCAACACAATTATGACAAATCAACACGATCTTCATAACGACTACCAAACCCGCATTCAAAAAGTCCTGGAATACATTCGCCAGCATTTGTCTGAACCTTTAGATGTGGCACGACTTGCCGAAATAGGTAATTTCTCGGTTTTTCACTTTCACCGCATTATCAGAGCTTACCTCAACGAACCACTGGGGGCATACATTAAGCGAGTGCGTATGGAAACTGCCGCCCAGTTGCTTACTTATAGTCATACCCCTATCCACGACCTGAGCTATCAGATGGGCTACGAGCTGCCTTCTTCGTTTAGCCATGCTTTTCGCAAATATTTTGGCAAAAGCCCCCAAGCCTTTAGAGAACAGCAACAACAGTTTATTAAAAACCAACCACAAACTACCAATACTACTTTACCGGGTTTTGTCCTTACTCCCAAAATTATCGATTTACCTGCCCAACAGCTATTGAGCACCCGAATTTTAGGTAAATATGAAACCAGTGTCATTCAAAAAGCCTGGCAAAAACTGATGACGTATGTATTTGCCCAACAATTATTTTATCCTACAATGGAGATGTTTGGTATCTCGCACGACCATCCCGAAATAGCTGGTGATATATTGTACCAATACGAGGCTTGTGTAACCTTGGCAAAACCTGTGGCATCAGAAGGCGAATTTGTAGTAAAAACACTGCCTGCCGGAAAATACGCCATGTTTACCTATCAGGGGAGTTACGCTCAGTTAGACACAGTATACAACCTGGTGCTTAAGCAGTGGTTATTTAACAGTAGTTATTCATTGCGTGAAGCACCCATTTTTGACCAATACCTCAATACTCCTGACAATACTCCCGAAGAAGAGTTACTCACTAAAATATTCTTACCCATCACCTTTTAATTCATTATGAAACAGTTTGACAAAGATTTATACAGTGAACACAAAAGTTTATTCATTAAAGTCAGGACATTGTTACAATCTTATGAGGGCATCGTTGAAACCCAAAAAGTACGCATCACTACTTATACCAATGCCAATGGAGGGATATGCCACTTGCGTACTATGCCACATGGGGCAGATATTGGTTTCCTGAAGGGTAGCAAAATGGAAGATAAACCAGGCTTGCTCACTGGCAAAGGTAAAACCCTGAGGATTCTCTCTCTTACCAGCTTCAATCAAGACATACTCAAACATTACATTGAGCAAGCCATTGCTATTAACCAAACCAAAAAATAACCTATGATCATTGAAGATTTTAACCCATTTATTGGGCAACATTGCGAAACAACTGCTACCGGGAGTTTACTCAAGCAACTAGGCATCCATTTATCAGAGCCCATGCTATTTGGCTTGGGTGAGGGCTTAGGCTTCATTTTCTGGCGCACAAAATCAATGGATTATCCTTTTATAGGGGGGAGGGTTAAACCGGATCAACTTACCCAAAATATTTGCAATCATCTAGGGCTTATGCTTGAGGTAAAAGAGACTTCCTCGGTGAAAAAAGCCTGGAAAAATGTGAAAGGTTATATTGATCAAGGCAAGGCTGTAGGGCTTAAGCTAGACTGTTATCATTTAGACTATTTCACAAAAAAAATCCATTTTGCCGCACATTACGCTGCCATGTATGGTTATGACCAAACCAAGGCATATTTGATAGATACACAACCTCAGGGAAGTCAGGTAAGCACTTCGTTACCCAGTCTGGCACTTGCCCGAAGCGCCAAAGGTGCTATGGCATCACGCAACTTAAGCTATACCATTACCCATAGTGGGCAAGCATTTGATCTCAAAAAAGCCATTCAAAATGCCTTGATCAACAATGCTCAAAGGTACCTCAATCCACCCATCCAAAACCTGGGATACAAAGGCATACTCAAGACTGCCACTGAAGTAAAGCAATGGTTTGAACAAAGTAAAAACATCAAACATGAGTTTCAGACAACAGCAATGTTGATGGAACGGGCTGGTACAGGAGGGGCTTTATTTAGAAACATATACCGCGATTTTTTGAAAGAAAGTTATGAACTACTGGCGATTGATGCCTTTGCAGTGGCTTATGAACGCTTTGATAATATAGCTCAGCAATGGACCCAAGTGGCTGATTTGTTGGATCAAATAGGGCTTACTCAACACAAGGTGTTGGTAGATGAATGTGCTTACTTATTGACCACACTTTCGGCAAAAGAGCACGAGGTAATGACCCAACTATATACAGCAGCTTTGAGCATTTAAAAACACTTGTTTTGCCTTTGGAAAAACATCATTATATTGGGTTTTATTCACAACATTTTCCATCGAATACAAATCAATTGAGAAGCCTTATACCCTGCAACAATCCGAATGTAGCTCAATAAGGAACTTAGCTAAAACAAGCAAAACAATGAAAGTCAAAATAATCAGCAGCAAAGGACACTGGCGGAATGGCTGGCTCACTACTCCAGATGAGGTAAAAAGAGCCACCAATATATTACAACAAGCAGGCGTTGAAGTAACCACAACGGAGGTAGAAAACGTAGCCCAACTGGAACAAACACTGGACAACACTCCTGCTCAAACAATGATTTGGAGCAATGCCTATTATGTAAACAATGGTGATGAAAAAGCGGTATGGCTCAACGACTATGTACAAGCACGAGGCTTGCCTTTGCTTGGCTCAAATGCCCAAACGCTGCGCAACTTACTACAAAAAAATGACTGCCAACGTATTTTAAAAGAGGTTGGTTTACCTATTCCTACCCACCTTATACTTACTCGCTCAAACCTGAAAGAGGTTTCGTCTCTACTCAGTCAAAGTGCGGTGGGGTTTCCGATGGTACTCAAGCCTACTGCCGAATCGGGCAGTGTAGGCGTAAGAATGGTCACTACTTTGGAAGAAGCCAACGATGGTGTGCAACAAATACTGGCAGATTTTCCATTGAGTGAAGTAATTGCTGAAGCTTTCTTGCCAAACGATGATATTACTTGTGGTTTTTTTCGTTTGGGCAATCAAGTAATGCTATTGCCTACAGCTTATATAGTCAAAAGTGTGGCAGGTAAAACCAATATTCTGAGTCGTAAAGAACGGTTGCAGGAATGGAGTGAAAACGACAAGATACAACCTCATATTACAGAGCAACACATACTCGAACAACTCCAGCTGTACATTCCCCAAATTGTAGAAGCACTTAACATTGAAGACATCAGCCGAATAGATGGACGTTTGGACACCAAAGGGCAACTGCGTTTTTTTGACGCCAATGGGTTGCCTGCACTCGATTTTCCCGAAAGTGTAATGAACAAGCAGTGTTTTACTTGTTTTCCGGACTACAGCCAAGAGGAGGTGTACCAGGCATTGATTCATACAATTGTATACAATGCCTTGCTTAGGTATGATATGGAAGTACCTCAAGCGTTCAAAGATCACAACTTGTTTACGATGACTAGCCAGTGTATCCTGAAATTGGATGAAGTTAACCTGGCATTAGGTTAGAGACAAGAAGAGGCTGTTTCATCATTCAAGCAATGGTCAAGTTTTATTCCTGTCAGGTAAAACCTATGATGAACCAGTACCTTAAACATTAAGTAAATGCCCTATTATTTGGGATGAGTTTTGTTTTCTGACGCACTTAAAAAATCGCGCATAGCCTTAGCTACGCAAGTTTTTTTTAAGTAAAGTCAGTGGGCAAAAATCGCCGAAATAACCGAGGCTACAGTTCTACTGTGCCGAGCTCTACTTTAGCTAATGGGTTAGGTGTTTAGGAACGTGATCGCCCCGTAAACGGGATTTCGGGCATAGCCCTCAACAATAACTGTCCGGTTTAGAACATATCCTCTTTACTGACTTTTGTTACTTTTAGCCTTTGGCAGAGCTCGGCGCAGCAGGGCTGCAGCCATCGGTTTTCGCCGTAGCTATGGCTACGACTGCAAAAAGTGCCTCAGTCAGCCTCGAGTATACGCCCTCAATCTCGACACTTATTTTGAACATGTTCCTTAGTGTTTGAGGTACTAGCCTCTTTTCAATAAACTTACGAGCTTAACAAATAATATTGCGTATGACATATAGTAAGCACATCAATATTGAACAACTTGCTGAAACCTACGCCCCACAGCTGATCAACACCTTACAAACCGGTAAGCAGTTAAACATTAGCACTCCTGGCGAAGTAATCAATATTTTGCTGGACAAAATAGCCCAAGGGTTTGGCAAACTATCGGCCAGGTTGCCTCAACAAGAAATCGCTTTGTTGTACCAGTTGCTACAGTATCAAGACTTGCAAACCCTGGAAGCTGCTGCTGGTGACGAAAAATTGATGAACAATGAAATGCCTTACCACAAGATCACCCTCAAAAACCCTGGCATACAACAAGGAGAGAAGTATCGGCGGTTGCCTGTACACATTGCCGATGGTTTGTTAATCCAAGAACAAGGAAACCACCAACAACCTTATACTGGAGCAATCAAAACATCTTTGGGTTTACCCCAAAAAATATCCTATGTCATTATGCCCAATGGAGAAGTAAGGTTTGGCAACGGACATTATTATCTTGCAGGCAACTCGCCTATTGCTCTTATAGGTGCAGGGGTATTGCGTGCCCGCAATGGTAAAATTATTTCGATTATGAACGACAGCAACCATTTTCGTCCTACGCGTATGGAGTTTATCAGTTAATTGCGTTACCTGGCAAGGATTCGGGTATTACACCCCCACCTAAAGATTGACGAAGTGCCAATTACGGTGCATCAGTAAACCATTTCTTATGAGTAAATTTGAGTAAACCGGAGTATAAACATTGGAAGGTTTGTACATTACTTGTATATTGCAACTAAAATACAGAAACAGCTTATATCTAACCATTTTAAATGCTTATGCTCACTTCAACACTTCATACAGAGGTAACTATGCCAATGAGTCATAGTGTATACCCTGTGTTTCTCATACCTCTGCTTTGCCTTTGCTTCATTCAATCTATAGTTACCCAATGGGTGCCTACCTCTTCTATTCTATAAGGTTATCAGTTTTAAAATATTGACTAGCAACCATTTATGTTGTTAAATAAGCATTAAAATGTAGTGTGTATCAGTACCATCTATGTATTGTTGACAGGTATGCTCATAGCATATCTGTCAATTTCTGAAAAAAATCATAGAATATTTAATCGCAGTGTACATAATGGATGGATAATAGTAATACCTAACTAATCTTTTCCATATAAAAACCGCTTTCAGACCACTAGGTTTGGGGCGGTTTTTTTGTGAATGAGATAATCAAGAGAAATAGTAATATGAGAAGGGAGTTGGGATAGGGGCAAAAAAAAACTTGAGGGAAGGAACAATGTTCCTAACCCCCAAGATCCTTCAACCAGCTATGCAAATTTATATACTACTTTTAGCAAGTGAAGGTTTCATTATTCAATGTATTTTTTACAACATTATAGTTTACATGATTGAACGTTTGGACAACGAAGTTTATCCTTAAAGATCTGAAGCAAGGAAATAATGAGTAGGTTTTTACGAGAAGACGGGAACATCTATTAAGTAAAAAAGCCTCTGATACTATAAAATGTATCAGAGGCTTTTGATAAAAGTGCACCCGGAAGGATTCGAACCCTCAACCCCCAGAGCCGAAATCTGGTATTCTATCCAGTTGAACTACGGGTGCAATATTTATTTGACAAGCGTCAAAAAGGATTGCAAATTTAGTTAAATATTCATTACATGTACAAGCAGATAGAGGCTTTTTTAGTAAAAGTATGGAGTTTACTCTTTACTTGGTTTTATTGGTGAGTTTTAAGCAAGGCTATTATGCCCACAAAAAAAATAAAAACAGGTACAGCCACAACACATCGACAAAGTGCCAATAAATAGTTACTAGCTTGAGCCTAAGCTGATTGGGAGGGTTTATGCTATGAATGAAAGAGTCTACATAAGAGGTGTGACGGGCAATATCTATAAAAATAAGCGTAAGGAACAATATGCCCCCTAATATATGGGCAATGTGCAACCCCGAAATAATGTATATAAATGATCCTCCTAAACTGTTGGACAAGTAAACTTTTTGCGCAATGAGCTGTTGCCAGCCAACTACCTGCAAACCAATAAACAACAACCCTAAACCCAATGTTGTACCTAGCAAGATTTTGGCTCTGCGAAACTGTTCTTTTTTGACCGCCTGATTGGTTTGCCAAAGTGTAAGGCTACTTGTGATAATACTAAAGGTGCTCAACCAAAAAGCCAAAGGTAAGCTTACAGCTTGCCACTGATGTTGCCCCTTGCGCAGGCTATAAATAATGGTAAGCGCCAAAAACATAATAGAAATGCCTGCAATGGCAGTCCAAAGCATAAAAAGAAAAGGTTCACGGCGTTTAAACAAACCTTGTTCAACAGATGGTCGTTTTATCTTGGGTTTATTGGTCATAGTTTGATAAGTAAAACAGCATAAGGTGTCATTAAAACAACGTTAGGGCATTTTTTTTGGTATATCCCTTCTTGCAAACCACCTCCTTATTTGCTCAGTACTCTCCCAACATAAAGTTATATCGAAGTGTTTGATTTTTTGTAAAAAAGCCTTTGTTTTTTTGAAGGTAACAGCATATCTATTTGCTACTTTGGGGCACTCATTAAATCATTCTGCCTAAAAATTTATCATTTACAATTAATTTTTAACTTTGTAAGGATAATGGTCAATAGTCGACTCACCACCATCGACAAAATAAGCGAAGCGTTCCTAATCGTAAAAATAAAAGGATTCTTATATTTTTTAGTTGAACTTACGTTGATAAACCCAACACAGCAAATAACGCTGATTTGTGTAAGGCTAATTGCCACTCTTGTTTTGAGCAGCTATGGGTGGTATAACAAGACTAAAAACCGGATCAGTAATAGATGTGATGCTGTAGACTTACATAAATAACTATCAAAAATGATTGGCGCACAAGTACTTAATTACCGAATAGACTCAAAAATAGGCGAAGGAGGCATGGGCAGTGTTTACCTTGCTTCTCATTTGCAAATGAGGCGTAAGGCTGCTATCAAAGCTTTGCATCCTAATCTGGTAAACAATACTCAAATCAGAGAGCGGTTTCGTAATGAGGCAGAAGCAATGGCAAGCCTTAAACACCCTAATATCATTGATTTGTATGATTTTCTGGAGACCAACCAAGGCTTGTTTTTGATCATGGAGTTTATAGAGGGCAAGCCTCTGGATGACTATGTGCGCACTGTGACTGGTCCATTACCTGAAGATCGCGCCATTGCTTTGTTTACCAAAGCATTGGATGGTTTTGCTTACGCTCATGACCGAGGTATTATACACCGTGATATTAAACCTTCTAACTTGATGATTGGCAACGAAAACCAGATTAAAATTCTGGATTTTGGTATTGCCAAAATTCTAAATGATGTCAACAAAGGACTTACACGTACTGGATCTAAGATGGGTACGGTGCTTTACATGAGCCCTGAGCAGGTAAAGGGCTTATCGGCAGACCGATGCAGTGATATTTATTCGCTGGGAGTTACGCTTTTTCAGATATTAACCGGGCGCCCTCCTTACGACGAGAAAACGTCTACTGAGTATGATGTATATACCAAAATAGTAAACTCACCGTTGCCTCGTTTGCGTAAGTTTAATCCAGGTGTATCGGAGCGTATGCAAGCCATAATAGACAAAGCTACTGCCAAGGAACCACAAGAACGTTATCAGACTGCAATAGAGTTTAAACAAGCCTTGCAAAGTTTGGTACAGCAGACTATTCCGACAGGCTCTACCTTGACCACTACTGCACCTACAGGTGGCAGTGTGAACCCGCAACGCCAAGCTCCACCAAACAAGCCTCGTACACAAAACCGCAAACCTGCTCCAAAAAAAACTGCTCCTAACAATAATATTTGGTTGCCTTTGTCGGTCGTTGTTTTACTGGGAATATTGACTTATCTGGTGTTGTGGAACCCTTTAAATATCAAGCCTTTGCAAAAGATTGCGGTGTTTTCGCATGCATACAAAAAACGAAATGCTACCACAAAACAAGATAAAAAGGAGACGGTAAAGATTACATTGCGTAAGTTTTATGATGCTGCAGAAAGCCGTAATTTTGACAATATCCGTCCATTTTACCGTAAAACAATTACCAATTATTTTGGCAATAAAAACATTGACCGCGAGCGGGATTTGCGAAGTGCTTATAAGTATTCGTGGGATAAGGTAGTGACCGAGGAGCGACACAAAATTGATTGGGATAGTATGCAGTATAGCGAAGACGAAGAGGGTAACCACACCGCAATATTTGATTATACTTATGAGTATCAACCCAAAAAAGCTAAAAAACCCGAAGATCAAGGTAAAACAAAGTCTGTATCACGCAAGGCAGAAGTGCGCATGGACAAAGAATACCGGGTATACTATGTGAAAAATATCAAGAAATAAACTTGCCCAAAAGATAAAACATCTTTCAAAAGAAAGGGTTGGATGAAACCACCCAACCCTTTTGCTGACACACACATACTGGCAGAGGATGCTAAACAGCAACCAAGGCCTGGAGCCTCTGTCACCATATTCCCTCTTAATATTTTTTTACTCTACTCATATATATCACCTACACTAAAAAGCCCTTTGCTACCTACACAAAGGGCAAACATAATGACTTGACCTGGGGTAAAGCTTATGTGATGTTTGAGAAACTATTTTGTTTGAAAAACTGATATTACAAAAGTAGTTGTTAAAAGTGTTTTAGGTAAGCGTGTATCTACGGCTTTTGCGAAAACAGGTAGAAATACGGGGAGGGTAGCTGGTGTAAGTTTATGATATTTTTGGGCACAATAAAAGCCCTCGCTGTAGCAGCGAGGGCTTTTTACATAAGCTTTTGCCATTAGAAAAGTTATGTGAATTTGAAAAACTGATATTGTATAATAAGTAACGAATATAATAGGGTAGTAGTTGCCAAAAATCCCTAAAGTTTGTGCAAGTAAAACACGTGTTTTTATGGGTGAATATGCGTTTTTAACAAAATAAGTTAATTGCACAAAACCTCCACACTGCCTGTAAACAAATATAAAGTATTTTCATCTTTTTTTATAT